>CAVFSQ010000172.1:2552-3689 GCA_963625145.1 Bacteroidaceae bacterium
AAAATACATTGAAATTTCGGTTCGAATGCCAACGCTGGGCAAATATTTTGCACATGGCGGGTGAGGATTGCGGATTTTTACGAATTCCGCAACATGCTTTTTCAGGCGAAGCCGTTCATTTACCATAACTAAGTCCGGGAGTTTCAGCAAAAAACAGTAATTTTGCCGCTAGAAAACAGCGCCGTGCCGCCAGCGTACCATTCAATCCGCTGCGGCAGGAGCCTTTAAGTATGAATATAGCCGGCAATCAAGTTTTACTTTCATGTACAGACATTTCCTGAAACGTGCGATAGATTTTACGCTGGCATTGCTGGCGCTGCTGGTGATATGGCCGTTTCTCCTTGCAATAGCCGTGTGGCTGCACTTTGCCAACAAAGGCGCCGGGGCATTCTTCTATCAGGAACGGCCGGGGCTCCACGGTAGGATTTTCAAGGTGATTAAGTTCAAGACAATGACGGACGAGAAGGACGGCGAGGGTAACCTGTTGCCGGATGCAGACCGTCTCACTCCCGTTGGACGCTTCGTGCGGTCGACGTCAATAGACGAACTGCCGCAACTCTTCAATGTGCTGAAAGGCGATATGGCACTCATTGGTCCGCGGCCCTTATTGGTGAAATACTTGCCGCTATACAGCGAAGAGCAGCGCCGCCGTCATGAAGTAAGGCCGGGAATAACCGGATGGGCGCAAGTGAACGGCCGGAACAATATCTCATGGAAAAAGAAATTCGAGCTTGATGTGTATTACGTCGACCATTTGAGTTTTGTCCTGGACTTGCGTGTGCTGTTTATCACCGTCAAGAAAGTGCTGGAGCGCAAGGACATCAATACCACTACGGGCAATTCGGCAACAATGGATGCTTTCAACGGACATAACTAATTATCAGAACAATGTATTTGTATGGTGCAAGCGGCCATGGCAAGGTGATTAAGGAAATCATTGAGGCGAACGGAGACAAAGTTGAGGCTTTTGTCGATGACGACCAGCAATTGACAGAAACGGCCGGCATAAACGTATTACACGGTGAAACCGGACAGTCACCTATGATTGTGAGCGTGGGAGACAATGGGCAGCGCAAGAAAGTTGTGGGAAAGCTGCATTGCACTTTCGGCATTGCCATTCATCCTACGGCTGTAGTT
>CAVFSQ010000173.1:0-3624 GCA_963625145.1 Bacteroidaceae bacterium
GAATGGTACCACCCTGCTTGCCGCCGATGCCGGCGACACCCTGGTGCACGTCGACCCCATTACCGTGATAACCGAAGCGCAGTTTGAAAAGCAGGATTCCACTACCGACATTTCGAAAAACGAATATGTCTACTTCAAGAGCACTGGCATATACATGCAGATTATTAGGGAAGGCGTGGGCGAAAAGCTCAAAAGCGGCGAAACGGCAACAATTTTGTGCCGCTATACCGAAGTGAACCTTCGCGGCGACTCAATACAGACTTCAAACCAGAACAGCTACTACACGCAAAATCCCGACGTCATGACTGTAACCAACACGCTTGGCACTTTCACTGCCTCGTTTATTTCGGGAGTGATGTACACCAGCTACGGTTCCAGCAGTTCGTCGTCGGCCGCATACGTGCCGCCCGGATGGCTTGTTCCGCTGTCGTACATAAAGATAGGGCGCCAGGATTCCGAGCAGCAGATAGCCAAAGTGCGTCTGATTGTGCCCGACTCGCAAGGGCAGCAGGACGCCAGTTCCAATGTCTACGCTTGCTTCTACGAAATCACCTACATGCGGGGATACCGGTAAACTGCACGGCTTTCGATATGGGCGGAACTCTAAGGTTCGGAGTAGCGGGCACAAACTCCATCACCCGCTGGTTTCTCGACGGCGCAATGCACGACCCGCGCTTTTCGCTTACGGCCGTATGTTCGCGCAGTCTTGACCGCGCCCGGCAATTCGCTGCAACCTACGGAGGCTCGGCAATGCCTTTTTGCTCTATCGGCGAAATGGCCAGCAGCAGCGATGTAGACGCCGTTTACATTGCCGTGCCCAACAGCCTTCATGCGCAATACGCCACAGCATGCATGAACGCTGGGAAACACGTACTGCTTGAGAAACCGGCCGCATCGAATGCCGCCGAAATGCGAAGCCTCATAGAATGCGCTAAGAGCAACGGAGTGGCACTGATGGAGGCGATGCTTCCAACCGCAAGCCCCAACTTCAACATAATCCTCAACAACCTTGACCGTCTCGGCACTCTTCGCCGCTATTTTGCCGCCTACTGCCAATATTCGTCGCGTTACGACCGTCTGAAAAACGGCGACGTTGCCAATGTCTTCAGTCCGCGAATGTCGGGCGGCGCAACCATGGATATCGGCGTATACACGCTTTACCCCATGGTGGCTATGCTAGGAATGCCAAGCGGCATATCGGCGCATGGCACACTGTTGCCATCGGGAGTTGACGGCCAGGCAACGGCAGTAATGCAATACCACGGATTCCAGGCCACGGTGGTGTATTCGAAGATTGCCGACTCGTATCTGCCTACGGAAATAGAGGGCGAACGGGGAAACTTGCTGATGAGCGCAATACATCTCATTCACGACGTGACCTATATTCCCCACCGCGCGCCGATGTCGGGGCAAGGGCCCGAAGCCGAAAGGCAAAGCATAGGCACGCAGCTTGACTTCAGCGACTATTACTACGAAACAAAGGAATTCATTGACGTTGTGCTCGCGGGGCGGCAGCAATCGCGCAACAACAGCTGGCAGAATTCCCTCAACACATTGTGCGTCACCGACGAGATACGGCATCAGCTTGGAGTTGTATTCCCGGCCGACGAAATTATGGTTTAATCCGAATCGGGATTCATAAGGTCGGCCATTATTCCGTCCGACACCAAAACGCCGCTCGCAGTAAGCCTCAAAAATCGGCCCGCACCGTCAGCATCCAGGCGCAGCCGGCCACTGCCTATATAAGTTGCCGCCGACTCCAAAAGCATTTCTGCAGTTTCCCGGCCAAAGCGCCGCTCAACTTCCCCCAGTTCCAGCCCCTCGCACGTTCTGAGGCGCGTCATCACCATCTCGTCGAATTTGTCGGCCGAGGTAAGTGCTTCGGTTTCTTCGGGAATATTTTCAGCCCCGATATATGCCTGCACGTCGGGCAAATTGACACGCCGCGAAATGCCGTTGAAAGAATGTGCTCCAGCCCCAATACCCAGATAGTTGTTGCCTTTCCAGTACGAAGCGTTGTGCACGGCACGTTTTCCGGGCAGCGCAAAATTCGAAATCTCGTAGTGCTCGTATCCGGCCGCCGCTAGCCGCGACGTCAGCGATGCATACATTGCAGCATAGAGTTCCTCGTCAGCCTCGGCAATGCCGCCCCGCTGCATCCGCGCATACAAAGGCGTACCTTCCTCGATGCTCAGCGCATAGGCAGAAATGTGTTCCGGGCACATACCAACCATTAGGTCGAGGTCGCTTTCCCACATTGCCAGCGTTTCGCCAGGAAGGGCATATATAAGGTCAAGACTGATGTTTTCGAAACCTGCCTCACGCAAAATCCCGAAGCTTTCCCCTGCCCTCTCGGCCGAATGCCGGCGGTGGATTGTCTTCAGCAGCCTGTTGTCAAGGCTCTGCACCCCCATGCTTATGCGGTTTACCGGCAGCCGAACCAACGACGCGGCATATTGCCGCGTTATGTCGTCGGGATTCACTTCCATTGTAACCTCGGCATCAGGCGCAATGCGGAAACATCGCGACAGTGTGCCGAAAATCTCGTGCAGTTCGCCTGCGGTAAGCTGCGACGGTGTTCCCCCTCCTATATATATCGTGCTCACGTCGGGCGAACCGAGATAGCCGCTGCGCTCCTCCAACTCGCGGCGCAGCCTCGCCACATAGCGCTGCCGCACGGCCGCCCCCGACACTGTGGAGTAGAACGCGCAATAATCGCACCGGGAAGCGCAGAAAGGTATATGTATATAAATGCCTGCCATTTGTGTCAAGCCCAAATCTTTCAAGACAACAAAAATACAAAATCCCGAAAAAACGGCAATAAGCCAGACTGGCATACCAACCGACACTTGCCGCACGCAAAGCCTTGCCGCAAAAATTGTATGCGCATAGCAGGATAATTTTGTGCGCATAGCGGAAAAATTCTATGCGCATAAAAGAAAAACTTTATGCGCACAACGGAAAATGGATGCCCCTAAATTTTTCCGATACTGCTGCAAATTTGGCTTTTTGCGCCCAAGAGAACAATTTTTGCAATGAAAAAATCAAAAAAAGCCGCCCCAAATGTCACCGTATCGAAAAAAATCGTAAATTGCGGGCCGAAACGCATTCATTTGCGTTCTCAACTGTAAACATTTTATTGAACCCTAAAAGTAAATTGTATCATGAAAGTATACCAAACTAAGGAAATCAAGAACATCAGTTTGTTGGGCAGTGACGGTGCGGGCAAGACCACTCTCACCGAAGCCTTGCTTTACGAAAGTGGTCAGATTCAGCGCCGTGGCCGTATCACCGCAAAAAACACCGTAAGCGACTATTTCCCAGTGGAACAGGAATACGGATATTCGGTGTTCTCGACGCCATTCCACACCGAGTGGAACGGCAAAAAGCTAAACTTCATCGACTGCCCCGGAAGCGATGACTTCATCGGTGCCACAATTACCGCCCTGAGCGTAACCGACACCGCCGTAATCATGATAAACGGGCAAAACGGCGTTGAAGTAACCACGCAGAACCATTTCCGCTACTGCGAGAAACTGGGCAAGCCGGTGATTTTCCTCATCAACCGTCTCGACGACGAGAAATGCGACTACGACAACATTATTGCGCAGTTGCAGTCAATCT
>CAVFSQ010000174.1:0-3613 GCA_963625145.1 Bacteroidaceae bacterium
TGAACTGGATTTTTTTCTTATTCATAGACTTGTAGTTTTGTTTCCTTTTTCAACCCTTTGCGAGGGGCGCATATTACGCACCGCAAAGTTAGGAATTTTTTGACACTTGTGAGCGTCTGTCGGCAACATTGCGTCCAACCTACAACATTGCAGGGTGTAATGCCGCTTGCACAACATATATGGCTTTCGGAGGTATACGGTTCGCGCAGCGGGGCAGGCTTTCTCCGGACTCCTGCGAAAAAACGACAACTATTTTGTACTTGCCCGTATTTTTTCTACTTTAGCACATTCAAATTTCAACCGGTTTTTACCATGATAACGAAAGGGAACAGGAAAAATGGCAAAAATGATTCAAGCTATGAACAAAACAAAAATTATTGCGCTTGCCGCAACAGCTCTGATTGCTGCCACGACTCATGCCAGGACGGTTACAATATCCAAGACCGCGTTGCAGGACAAAATCAAAGGCGGTTGGGCCGGACAAACCATTGGCTGCGCCTATGGAGGGCCTACGGAATTCAAGTACCAATCGAGAATGATTTCCGATGATACTCCTATCGTTTGGGACGACACACGCATTAAATACTATTTCGACAATTTTCCTGGGCTGTACGACGATATCTATATGGATCTTACCTTTGTCGATGTGTTTGAGAAGAAAGGTCTGGATGCGCCCGTTACTGAATTTTCACACGCCTTTGCCCATGCCCGGTATCAACTGTGGCATGCTAACCAGAGCGCCCGTTACAACATCTTGAACGGTGTTGGTGCCCCGGCTTCCGGTTACTGGAAAAACAACCCTCATGCCGATGATATCGATTTCCAGATTGAAGCTGACTATGCCGGACTGATGACTCCCGGTATGCCCCTTGCTGCCGCTCATTATGCAGACGGCATAGGCCATATGATGAACTATGGAGACGGGTGGTACGGCGGGGTGTATGTTGCTACCATGTATTCGCTAGCTTTCGTGTCTGAAGATGTAAACTATATTGTTACCGAGGCTCTTAAGGCTATTCCGCAGCAGAGTACATTCTACCAGTGTGTAGCCTATACCATTGCTCAGTGCAAGGCCAACAAGGACTGGAAAGACACATGGAAAGCTGTAGAAAACAAGTATGGCACTACCGACCTGTGTCCCGATGGCGTGCTTGCCCCGTTTAACATCGATGCCAAGATTAACAGCGCCTATATAGTGATAGGTATGCTCTATGGGGGTGGCGACTTTGGAAAGACCATGGAGATAACCGCCCGTTGCGGCCAGGACTCAGATTGTAACCCCTCTTCGGCTGGCGGTATTCTGGGCGCCATGATGGGCTATAGCAATATTCCCGCTTACTGGAAAGGGGCGCTGAAAGGCGTTGAAGACATCAATTTCAAGTATACCGAAATATCACTTAACAAAGTTTACGGACTTGGTATGAAACACGCCCTTCAAGTTGTTGCCAGGAACGGTGGCAAGGTTACCGGCAACAGTGTGAAGATCAAGACACAGGCCGTGCTGTCCGTGCGCTTTGAGCAATCGTTTGAAGGACTGGTATTGGGAGAGAAGAAAGGACTTGGTAACAAGCCTTTGGACAAGATGGGCACCTTTAAGTTTACGGGCAGCGGAATTGTTATATGCGGAAGAGTAAAGGCTGACGACAAGGACTATGTAGCCCTACTGGAAGTTGTCGTCGACGGCAAGAAAATGCCCATAATGAAGTTGCCCGTTTCAGAGAATGCCCGTGCCAACGAACTGTACTGGAACTTCAACCTGGAAGAGGGCGAGCACACTATTACCCTTAAGTGTCTTAATCCGCAGGACAATGTAACCACCGATGCTTATTGTTACATTACTTTTCATAAGGCTGAATAAGAATATATTGCAGCAATAAAACATTGCCGCAAAAACAGAGTCGGTTGCAGTTTTTGCTGCAACCGACATGTTTTTTGCATTAAACCCCAATCGGTCATTAGACCGAAAACAGGATATAATGTTTGCTTTGAAGATTTCTTTTTAAGTCCCTGTGGTTTTCTTTCGACATCTTGCTGCCATTGTAGCTTCGCCATAGCCCGCTATGCCTTCAACAACAATGTTGCAATCTGCTCCAAAATCCACATCGACTTAAAGTCTAATGACTGATTTGGGTTACAACGCCAATGTTTTCCTAAATACTGCATGAATTCCGTAGTAAACAACAAAAATCCCGCCACGGAAATTCGCGGCGGGATTTCAGGAAATGTTATACTGGATTATTTCTTCAAATCAACATAAAGACGTTTGATTTCAGGCAACGTGAGTGCCTTGCTGTACATTCGGGCCACCACAACTTCACCATCGAGCGTATAATCAGCCGAAGTGCCGCTACCACTTGCATCGCCGCCTATACAGAAATACTTGGCATTGTCCCTCGGAAGCGAAAGCGTACCCGAAAGTTGCACTTTGCCGCCAAAATTGCCGTCTACATAAATGCTCATAGTGGGCGCATCTACGTCAACAGTTTGAACCACGAGCACAATATGGTAGTAAGTGCTCTTCTTCACAGGATAATCGTATGCATAAGCCGTGGCATAACTTCCGCTAAAGAATCCCCAGCATTGTATGTACTCGCCCGGTTCGATTCCCACGCCTCCGCCTTCCTGCGAACTGAGCACAGCGGGCAACGACGACAGATTGTCATTGTTTATCATGCACAAAGCCTCAAGCGTAAAATCGGCAAACATTGCATCAATTATTTTGTTGTTTTCGGCATAAGGCACACCAAAAAAACATTTGTTGTTGTTGGAAAACTTAGCCGCCCAACGCTTGTAAGTTTCGTTGTAATATGTTTCGGGAACCGTGTCGCCCACCATAATAGGGATTTGCTGTTCGGAAACATCGGTTGCCGTTCCATTTTCACCAAACTCAACGTTGAACAAATCAGCCACTGGTGCAACTTCGGCAATCGTGGAATCTGCCTCCTGCGAATTGGTGCCCTTGATGACGTCTTTGTAAAGCACATAAACCTCATCGCGGGAAATCGGACGCGAATACAAACGTGCCGTCATCAGATTTCCGTAGAGTGCAGCATCGCAAATATTTAAAGGATTGCTGGAAACGTCGCCGCCAGCTACAAGATATTGATAGCTTTCGCCGGGAAGTTCTATAGGGCCTTCGACAGTAAGTTCTCCGGCAAGGTAACCATTGAGATAAAGTTTGAACGTAGTTCCATCAAATGTGGTAACAACATGATAGTACTTGCCGTTTTGCAATTTCTGTTTGGATACCAAATCATACCATTGGCCATTGCTATAAGCATAAAAATGAAGAATTCCGCCATAGGATATCCAATATCCAACGCCGCCACCCTGTTGAGTACTGATGGGAGCCTGATCTCCGGCAAGATTGTAATAAACAAAGAAGCTCTCCATCGTGAAACTGCTCGTAAGCGCGGTTTTTATTTTCTCGTTGTTTGAATAATCTACCGCGTAGAATTGTGATATATTGCCATTGAATTTAGCTCCCGTGAGCTTGTAGTCAGAATCGTAGAGAGGTGCGGGTGTATTTTCCGAAGTAATTACAATGTTCGACATCGGCGATTTGTCAGATCCTACACCCAACTCGTCAACATAGAGTTCAAACAAATCAGCC
>CAVFSQ010000175.1:0-3606 GCA_963625145.1 Bacteroidaceae bacterium
GTGTTACGTTGATTGCCTGGGTAGAGCCTTCAACTACTGTTCCTGCGCCTTCATGGTTACTGGCGTAGACTACCTGCTCAGACGAAAGCTGATTGGATATCGTTACTTTCAGACCTTCAAGCGGCACTTCATTTTTGTAGCCGACAGGAGTTTCTTCGTAACCGTCATTGTTCTTATAGTATTCGTAGCCTCTGATGTTAAACGTGTAGTAGTTCTCGCTCTCGAAGATTGCCCCACCGTACTTATAGTTTACGCCGTTCTGTTCAACGGTATACGGAGTTACAGTTACCGAGTCGCCATTTTCGGCAAAAGTGTAGCTCTTTACTCCGAACGCGCCGTCGTCGTGGTCTTTTTGAACTACAGAGAACTCGGGTTTGCTGTGGTAGGTTTGGCGCAGCCCGAAATTATAAGTGTAGACTTGCGACGTGCCGTCGTCGAGCGTCAAGGTGTCGCTCACTTGAGTCTGCGGATTCGACATGTCGATGCTCATATTGTCGGAAGTTATCTTCATTCCGCCCTTCACTATAGTTATAGGAGAAACCTTGTAATTCAGCGGCGGAACCATAGCCGAGAATTCGCCGGTAGCCTTGTCGGTACGGATGTAGATCTTGTTGCTGTTGTCGTCACCGCCGCCACGATAAGCTTCGCTCTTGATTTCCTCTTTACCCGGAGGGCATAGCAAAGAATCGGAATTCACTTCCATGTCAACTACACCGTCTCTCTTGATCTCCACCATATTCAGACTGTATTTTTCTTCGGTAGGAGTGAGCACTATTTGCGCACGGCCTATATTGTTGACGCTCTTGCCGAAGCCGATAGGCTTGTTGCCCTCGATGTCACCGCCTACAACGCGTCCCGAGAAATTTACGAGAGTGCTGTCGGCAAATGCCAGGCCGGTCATTGCTTCTTTGAATTCCTCTGTTTCGCCAAGTCCTTTCGGGTCTTCGGGATAGCGGCCTCCGCCTGCAAACGTATGGCCGTCTTTCTTGATTTCGATATAGTGCTTGCCTATAGGAACGCTGATTGTGAATTTGCCCTCAGCGTCGGTAGTGATTATTTCGCCGTCCTTGCTGCAGATGTCGCCATCGACATAAAGATTACAGCCCTTAACCGGATAATTGGTACCGTAGTAGTGTACCGAGCCGCTTACCGGGAACGAAGAAGCGTCGGTGAAGTCAACGCCACTGTGCACTAGCGACGAAGCGCTGACATAGCGTGTGAGATAAACGGGCGAGAATTCATGGGCTCCCTTCGAGGGAACTACCATGTAATTGGTGCCGTCGCCAGTGAACGGAACGCCGCGGATGACGTAGTTGCCCACTGCGTCGCTCAAAGCGAAA
Organism: Bacteroidaceae bacterium; assembly: GCA_963625145.1. Classification (GTDB taxonomy): domain Bacteria; phylum Bacteroidota; class Bacteroidia; order Bacteroidales; family Bacteroidaceae; genus UBA6398. Next base: position 1,341 of record CAVFSQ010000175.1, read on the forward strand.
AGCCCGAGCTGGTTGCTCTTGGGAATGCTAAGAGTATCGCAAACCGGAGTTACGCCCTGCCCTACTAAACCGTGGTTGCCGTTTGCCACTCCGCCGGTCTTCGAATAGTCGTAAACCATTGTCTGGTCCTCTATGCCTTCGTCGGCAGGCCAGTAGATGAACAGGCCGTCTTCGCTGCCGCTAAGCGTATGGTTGTAGTTCTTGAGTATTTCCTCGCGAGTCAGCGCCTTGCCTGCAAACACGCGCATTTCGTCTACATATCCGCTAAACGCGTTGGTAGAGTCGGTGCCGGAGGCATTGTACAGGCTACCGAAGCAGATGCCCGTATTCGAGAAATCGTTGGGAGCCGTAAAAGTCCGCTCCACCACTTTGCCGCTGGAATATATTGCGGTAAGCGTAGCTTTTCTGCTTGCGTCCACACTGAGTGTCAACGAAGTATACTCGTTTGCCGGAAGCGGCATGTCCTGGAACACGTCGCCCGAGCCCAACTTCAGCACGATGGGATAGTTGGTGCCTTTGCGCGTAAGGAACTTCAGCGTAGAACTGCCAAGGTCGAAGAAAACTGTGCGGTCCTGAACACGGTCGGGACACACGTACATCTGCACGGTGTAGGCTTTGCCATTGAATGTCTGGTTTACCTTGGAACTGAAATTGGAATCCGTGCGTATACCGCCGCTCAGTCCATGCGTGTGCATGGCATAGAACTGTCCGGAATTGCCTTCGTCGTTGAGTTTGAGGTCAACGCGCGTATCGCTCACTGCAGTGCCCGTGCCATAGGATATACGGCCCGACACCACGCCTGTAGCGCGGCAGAATCCTTCGTCGGCAACAAACGAGCCGTCGCTGGCTATCTCCACGCGGTAGTCGTAGTATTTCCCAGGCAGCGCGGTGTTGTCTTCGTAGAAGTAAGTGGCTTCGGTGCCGGAAGTCTTGTAGACAACAGCCCATGTGCCGTTGCCGCCTTTCTCCTTTCGCTTCAGCAGGAAGCTGGTTGAGGTTGTGCCCACCTGCTTCACGTCCCAAGATATTTTTACTACTCCGTTGTAGTCGCCCTTTGTGGCGCTCAGGCCGGTAATCAGTGTGGTGGCAGTGGTCTTGCCCGATGCGTATCCGCTTTCAAAATCTTTTCCCGCAACTGTGGTAACAACTTTATAATAGTAAGTTGTCCGGGCATTTGGCACTTCTGTATCCTTATACGAGAAACTTGTTGCGCTTGTAGACGAAACTTTCACTTCGCCAATCTTTTCCCATTTTATCGGGTTGTCTTTGGCATCGGTAGTGTCGGTTCGCATAACTTTGAACACATAGTCGCCACTTGCCTCGAACTGTTGCGATGTCCACGACAAGTTTATGTAGTCGAAGCCGTTTTGTATCGTTGGCTTCGATATGGTAAACGAGGGCGAGATGCACGCATCTACGGCCTCGGTGAGACGTTGCGAGCGGCTTCCGTCAGTTGGTATGAATGCCACTTCGTAGGTATAGTCGGTGTCGTATTTGGGTTCGGTTTGGTTTACTCCTCCGTCTTCGAATTGACGGGTGTCATACTCCAGATTCTCCGCGATGGCTTTTCTCTGGCTCGAGTTGCCTTTAGGATAACGGTAAACGGTCCATGTGCCGGCCTTGCTGTGGTATTCCTCTTCATTTGCTACCCACGAAACGGTTATCTTCTTTTCCCACATGTCCGGGGTGGCTGTTAATTTGGGAGTTCCATAACATTTCACGAAGTCGGGCAAGTAGTCATACTTGGTCCATTTATAGGCTGTAAATTTCGGCCAGGTTTTAGTCGTGCCATGCTTGTCTTTAACATCAACGGCATCAAAATCTATAGAACGCTGGAAATATATGGAATGGTATCCGTAATTTGTATCACTCAAATCTTTGTATTTAGCAGAAATGGGAAATGCCGACGAACCACTACCGTTCGAATAATATTTTCCGCCGTAATTATTGCCGGCATCGTCGGATGTTCTTATAGTTGTGGTGTACGAAGAGTTCAGTTTACCATTAATGGTAATATTGTTAGCATCTGTACGTTTGGCCGTGATTCCGTCCTCGGGAAACAGTGTGGTAAAATCGGACGCATCATATACAAGCCAGTTTGTAACCGTTTTATACACTGTGTCGGAAGTGCTTGTTCCCCAATATCCCTTAACTTGAATTGTATGCTTAGACCCAACGGCAGCTTTGTCTATATGCACGGCAACGCCGACATACATTCTATTATTATTACTTATAGGATCCCAAAATCTTACGGTGTAAGTAACAC
>CAVFSQ010000176.1:0-3605 GCA_963625145.1 Bacteroidaceae bacterium
CACTACGACATGGTACGCACTTTCGACCGTCCGCTTGTGCACGGCGATGTGCTGCAACAGCTTTCCGACGGAGCTGTGAAAACCGAAACCGACTTCCAACTCTATACACTGCAGCGGCGATACCTTGACTACCAAGTGAACATTGGCAACCGCATGATCAGCCTGCTAACCTCGGGCGACCCCGAAGCAAGCAAAAAGGCGCAGGAAGCCATGCAGGCAAAAACGCGCTTTCAAGACGCCATCGACAGCCTGTTCAGCGAAACCGGCAAAACCATCGACCGCACCAGCAACGAAGTGAGAATACGGCAATACAACGAGGAACTTTCGCTCTACAAGTTGTCGGCCGGAGAAAAGCAACTGCTTATAATTCTGCTTACCGCCCTTGTGGAAGACAACCGCCACTACGTGCTTTTCCTTGACGAGCCCGAAGCGAGCCTTCACTTCGAATGGCAGCAGAAACTTATCGGCCTGGTGCGCGAAATGAACCCCAACGCACAGATAATCCTTACCACGCATTCACCGGCAGTCATCATGGAAGGATGGCTCGAAAACGTTACGGAAGTCAGCGACATCACCACCGACTGAGATGACACGCCTGTTCGACAACCTCAATTCCCAATACATCGGCGCGGCTTCACGGCTACGGCCGCAAGGTTCGCGGCGCCGCATAGTGGCCTACGTCGAAAGTTTCGACGATGTGTTTTTTTGGCGCAACGTACTGGGGCATTTCGAAGACGACAAGATTTACTTCGAAGTGATGCTCCCCTCGCGCACATCGCTGGCCAAGGGCAAGAAAGTAGCAATAACCAACATACTTTCGGGGAAACTGGGCGAGAACATGATTGCCTGCGTAGACGCCGACTACGACTACCTGCTACAGGGCGCCAACGAAAATTCGCGCACAGTGTGCAGCAACCCCTATGTGTTCCACACGTTCACCTATTCAATAGAAAATTTTCAGTGTTACGCGCCTTCGCTTCATGGCGTATGCGTAATGGCCACGCTCAACGACCGCAAGGCATTCGATTTCGAGCACTTTGCCTGTGAGTTCTCGCGGACTGTGTACCCTCTTTTTGTATGGAATATCTGGAGCTACGCCACCGGCAATTTCCGTGAGTTCTCCATAGCCGAATTCAGTTCTGCGTATGCTCTCGGCGACATAAACCTGCTCCACCCCGACAGGGCCATAGACGTGGTGCGCAAGAAAGTGAACCGCGCCATATCGTCGCTGCAGAGGCGCTTCCCCCAAGCCAAGAGCAGTTATCCCAAAATCAAGGAACAACTGAGCCAACTTGGCGTAACGCCCGAGAACACGTACATGTATATGCGCGGCCACGACATATTCGACTCAGTTTTCGCCCCACTGGTAACGGCTGTTTGCGGAATGCTGCGCGGTGAACGCGAGCGGGAAATACGGCGACTGGCATCCAACTGCCGACAAATGCAGAATGAACTGGCGGGATACCAGCACTGCATTGCCCCGGCCGATTTCACGATGCGCAAGCAGACCGGCTTCTACGACGCGCCGCAATACAAGCAGATTCTCACCGAAATCAGCAAGTTTGTCGAAAAATTCCGTAATTTTGCCACAGTTGCCGCAAACGGGCAACGCACCTAAACAAACTACTTCACAATGACACGAGCTATCATTACGGTTGTCGGGAAAGACACAGTGGGCATCATAGCCAAAGTCTGCACCTATCTCGCCGACAACAACATCAACATTCTCGACATTTCGCAGACCATCGTGCAGGGTTTCTTCAACATGATGATGATTGTAGACTTGACGAATTGCGAAAAGCAATTCGTAACCATTGCCGACGAGCTCGCGCAATTGGGCGAAGGCACCGGCGTGCAGACCAAATGCCAGCTCGAGGACATTTTCAACAAAATGCACCGCATCTAATTCGTTTCAGCAATACAGAGAGCCATGATCAACCTCAGCGAGGTATTGGAAACCAACAATATGATCGAGCGCGAGAACCTCGATGTCCGCACCATCACCATGGGCATCAGCCTGCTCGACTGCGCCAACAGCAATCTCGATGCCTGTTGCCGGCGCATCTACGACAAAATCACGACGCTGGCGCACGACCTCGTCAGCACCGGCGAGGAAATTTCGCACGAATTTGCCATTCCCGTTGTCAACAAGCGCATCAGCATAACGCCAATCTCGCTTGTGGGCGCAGCATGCTGCCACCAGCCTTCCGACTACGTGCAAATCTGCCGCACGCTCGACCGGGCCGCAAAGGAAGTGGGGGTAAACTTTCTCGGCGGCTACAGTGCCATCGTGTCGAAGGGCATGACACCAAGCGAAGAGCTGCTCATACGCTCCATACCGCAGGCACTGGCCGAAACCGACCGCATCTGCTCGTCGGTAAACGTGGGAAGCACGAAAACCGGCATCAACATGGACGCCATACGCCTCATGGGCGACATCATAAAGCAAACGGCAAGCCTCACCGCTGAGCACGATTCGCTGGGATGCGCCAAACTCGTGGTGCTCTGCAATGCGCCCGACGACAACCCCTTCATGGCGGGAGCCTTTCACGGAGTGAGCGAAGCCAATGCCGTCATCAACGTCGGCGTCAGCGGCCCCGGCGTAGTGAAATATGCGCTTGAGCAGATGGACAAAGACGGACTCAAGGATTTCGAAACGCTCTGCGAAACCATAAAGAAAACTGCATTCAAAATCACACGCGTCGGACAGCTCGTTGCCCAGGAAGCGTCGCGGCGCCTCAACATTCCGTTCGGCATAATTGACCTTTCGCTTGCCCCCACCCCGGCCATCGGCGACTCGGTGGCCGACATCCTGCACTGCATAGGCGTTGAGCACGCCGGTGCACCGGGCACAACGGCCGCACTTGCCATGCTCAACGACCAGGTAAAGAAAGGCGGCGTCATGGCATCGAGCTACGTGGGTGGGCTCTCGGGAGCCTTCATTCCCGTATCGGAAGACCAGGGAATGATTGACGCAGTTACGGCCGGCGCACTTACCATAGAAAAACTCGAAGCCATGACTTGCGTATGCTCAGTAGGTCTCGACATGATAGCCATTCCCGGCGACACACCGGGCACCACTGTGAGCGGCATCATTGCCGACGAATCGGCCATCGGTATGGTCAACCAGAAGACTACGGCCGTACGCATCATTCCCGTTGTGGGCAAACAAGTGGGTGATACCGTGGAATTCGGCGGACTGCTGGGCCACGCGCCCGTAATGCCGGTCAATCGTTTCTCGTGTGACCGGTTCGTAAGCCGCAAGGGACGCATCCCGGCCCCCATACATTCGTTCAAGAACTAACCGGGACGCTTTGCGCCCGTATTTTGTCCGCCGGTTTCCACAGGTTGCCGGCGGTTGTTTTATTCACACCCCCGAAACTGTTACATCTGCAGTTCCACCACATGGTCGGTTTCGGTGGGCACGGCATCGAGAAGGAGTACAATGCCTCCTTCGCGCTTTTTAATCTTCACCGATTTGCGCGTCAGAAAGTCTACGGCCTTCTTTATCCGTTTATCTCCCGTTGGCACAAAGAGCGTACTGTCTTTCAGATTGAGTATATGCACAAAAAGGCGGTTGCCCTTTAGTGTAGTTGCTCCCCAGT
>CAVFSQ010000177.1:0-3592 GCA_963625145.1 Bacteroidaceae bacterium
TAGGTGTACACTGGACTACCGAACTGGTCGCGCACGGTATCGCAGCTTGCAAGACTATAGACGGAATCTTCGTTTATGTTGTAATAGAAGTTTACGTTTCCTATGTGATAGTGTGTATATGCCTTAAGCGAATCGCGCGCGCCGCTGGCATAGGTTACGTTTACGCAGAGCGAAACGTTGCGCGAAAATGCCGAAGTGTCGACGGTAAAGTTCACGAAGTCACGGTTTACGTTGTAGTATCCGTTGTCCTGCAGGAGTTTCACAATGCGTATACGCTCTTCGCTGAGCATGTTCACATCGCACGGCATTCCCTTGTAAAGGCGTGACGCTGCCGAATCGCGCTTAATGATGTTCAGAAACTCGCGGTTGTCAACGTTCCACTGTATCTGGTCAACGGTATAGAGCGGACCGGGGGTGATGTTGTATTCCACGTGTGTCTTTCTCCGCTTTTGGCTTGCCGTGAAGGAAGCCCGGGCATGCAGGTATCCGTGATTTGCCATGATGTTGCGCAGAGTTGTCAACGAACTCTGTGCCTGCAGCGAATCGTATACCACTGGGGCTTCACCCAACTTGCGCAGCCATTTGCGGCGCGTGGTGTCGCTTCCTGCCATGCAGTATATGCCAAGCGGCACTTTCACCAATCCGAACCATTTAGAATTGGGTTGCTGGCGTATGTAGCGCGTATAGTTTGAGGCGCGCACGCTCTTGTCGACCGAAGTCATTGACACCGATGCAAGCAGCGACTCTCCCTCGCCAAGGTATTTGCCCGACGAGCAGCCGCAAAGCATGGCCACACAGCAAAGTGCCGCGAGCACGAGTGTCTTTATGTTGCCTACTGGATGCAAAGCGCTGGGGACTACTCAGTTTTCATTTCTTCATCGCCCTTTTCCCGCCCTATCTGCTGAAAGTCTTTCTTGCGAAGGCGGAAGCTGTTGGTGAGGTATTTGTCGCGCACTATCTGATTTTCGGACAAGTCTTCGGGTGTGCCCTGAAACAGTATACGCCCTTCAAACAGAAGGTAGGCCCTATCGGTAATCGAGAGAGTTTCCTCCACGTTATGATCGGTTATGAGGATGCCTATGTTGCGGTATTTCAGTTTCCACACAATATACTGTATGTCTTCCACGGCAATCGGGTCTACTCCGGCAAACGGTTCGTCGAGCATTATGAACTTCGGGTCGATGGCCAGGCAGCGTGCTATTTCCGTGCGCCGGCGCTCGCCGCCCGACAATCTGTCACCCAAGTTCTTGCGCACTTTTTGCAGGCGGAATTCGGATATGAGGCTTTCAAGTTTCTCGCGTTGGTATTCCTTTGACTTGCCGGTCATTTCCAGCACCGAGGCAATATTGTCTTCCACCGTGAGTTTGCGGAACACCGACGCTTCCTGCGCCAAGTATCCTATGCCGCACTGCGCGCGGCGATACACGGGATAGTCGGTTATTTCTTGCTGGTTAAGGAAAATGTGGCCGCTGTTGGCTTTCACCAGTCCCGTAGTCATGTAGAACGACGTAGTTTTGCCGGCTCCGTTCGGGCCAAGCAACCCCACTATTTCTCCCTGTTTCACGTTGAACGACACATCGTTCACCACAGTGCGTTTGCCATATATCTTCACGAGCCCCTCGGTGCGCAGCACCATGGCGCCATCTTCAGTCTGCTGTTGGTTATTCTCCATTTAAAAGGTGGATTTGTCGGTAATACTAATGCCTACTATAAGAAACAAAATTACGAATTTCGGCCAAATTGAAGAAAGAAAACACTGCCAAGGCCTGCCTGCCGCTGAAAGATTTCATAACTTTGCACAAAATGTGAACTTCAAACCGGCATTTCCAATGCTTATACAGAAAAGTCTTACCACCTTCGGGCGCTACCTGCAGCTTATGGGCAGAGTGTTTTCGCGCCCCGAGCGTATGCGCATGTTTCTCAGACAATACCTTGGCGAAATGCAGCAGCTAGGCATAAATTCAATAGTGATAGTACTGCTTATCTCATTTTTCATAGGCGCGGTAATCTGCATACAGATAAAGCTCAATGTGCAGAGCGCGTGGATGCCCCACTGGACTTCGGGCTACGTCACCCGCGAGATTATGCTGCTCGAGTTTTCGTCGAGCATCATGTGCCTGATACTTTCGGGCAAGGTGGGATCGAACATAGCCTCAGAACTTGGCACTATGCGCGTAACGCAGCAAATCGACGCTCTCGAAATCATGGGCGTGAACTCGGCGTCATACCTCATTCTGCCCAAGATATTGGGACTTGTCACCATCATGCCGGTACTTGTGGTGTTCTCCACAGTATCGGGCATCATAGGAGCCTACGCCACGGCATACATCGGGCACATCATCACTCCCAGCGACCTCACCGCGGGCATGCAGCACGAGTTTTCCGAGTGGTTTCTATGGATGGGCGTAATAAAGTCGCTGTTCTTCGCTTTCATCATCTCCAGCGTGTCGTCGTTCTACGGCTACACCGTCGAAGGTGGAAGCATCAACGTGGGCAAGGCCAGCACCAACGCCGTGGTGTCGAGCTCCATGCTCATTCTCTTTTCCGACATGTTTCTCACACAATTGCTTTCCTGACACATGATAGAACTTGACGACATCCATAAAACCTTCGATGACCGCGAAATACTGAAAGGCATCACCACGGTGTTTGAGCGCGGCAAGACCAACCTTATCATAGGCCAGAGCGGTTCGGGCAAGACGGTACTGATGAAGTGCATCGTCGGGCTGGAGGTGCCCAGCAGCGGCAGCGTGTACTACGACGGACGGCCGTTCTTCGCCATGGACAAGAAAGAACGCACACTTCTGCGGCGCGAGATGGGCATGATATTCCAAAACGCAGCCCTCTTCGACTCCATGAGCGTTATCGACAACATCCGCTTTCCGCTCGACATGTTTTCCAACATGTCGTACCGCGAACGGCAGCGCCGCGCCTTCTACTGCCTGCAGCGCGTGAACCTTACGGGAGCCGACGCCAAACTGCCGGGCGAGTTGAGCGGAGGCATGCAGAAGCGCGTAGCCATTGCACGGGCCATTGCCATGAAGCCAAAATACCTTTTCTGCGACGAGCCGAACTCAGGGCTCGACCCCAAGACGTCGCTCGTTATCGACGAACTCATCCACAGCATCACCCGCGACAGCGGCATCACCACCATAATCAACACCCACGACATGAACTCGGTTATGGGCATCGGTGAAAACATCATCTTCCTTTCGGGCGGGCGCAAAGAGTGGCAGGGAACAAGCAGTGACGTGATGGCATCGCAGAACGAGCTGCTCAACAACTTCATCTTTGCTTCCGACCTATTCCGCAAGGTGAAGCGTGTTGAGATGGAAGAAGGACACGACGCCGTGGCCGGCAACAAATAGTTGGGAAAATGCACTCACCATCGGCACTTTCATTTCTTTATCTCACTCTGCCGCTTCCGGCAACCTTTGCCCTACATCGGATAGAGGAGATTCTTGCACTACGACACCGCGGCGACAGGAAAACACCTGCACGCACCATCGTTGCGCTGGCCGAAACGATATTGGTGGTGGCACTTATATTGCTGGAATTCAGTTCGGCGATATTCGTGTACCTGCTCTATGCC
>CAVFSQ010000178.1:0-3538 GCA_963625145.1 Bacteroidaceae bacterium
CTTCTTGACCTTACCTCCTGCTTCAATGTAGGCTTCTTTGAAAAGCTGGTCTTTGCGGTCGATGGTAAATGTGCGGAATTTCCCACTGTATTTAGAAAGTTTCGTGCCTTTCTTAACCAAAGCTTTATCGTCGGTTATCCATTCCTCGGCGCTGTAGTTTAAGCCTCCATTGCGCTCTTCATCATAAAGATAGTGGATATTGCGCAAAGTGGCAGTATACCCTCCGTCGGCAATCTGGAAAAGTAGTTGATAGTAGAAGCGCGTGCGGTTTGTTACCCAAGCTGTTTGTTTGAATACCATCCATTCTTCCATGTTTACCGCAACGATGCCGTTGTTTTCGTCCGACGTAGTCACACGGCACTGGGGCATTGCATCATCACTTTTAGCCAGTTGCCCGGCATAGGCATTGAGTTTGTTAAAGATTTCGGCCTTTGTCTTGCCTTCCAGCTTGAAATTTTCGGAAAAGACGACCTTTCCTTCTACCAAAGGTACTGCTCCGTAGCCATATTTCTTGTCAACAGTAGATTTTTGCGCAAACAGCATCGTTGACATAGCAAGAGCAATTGTAATGAAAATCAGTTTCTTCATGCTTCGTTTATTTATGGTTTATTGTTGTTGCCGCAGTGTCTCGTCTTGTTGGCATGGCATTGCATATTCCCACATCCCGGGCAACCATTCGGCTTACGTATTGATGCTGCAATCCTAAGTACGGAAACAATTACCGCACACAACAAAATTACCACTACTATTATAGTTTGCCACATAATGCAAATATAATTCTTTTTCGACACATTGCCTATGCGGCTTACTTCTTTGCCGGAATGTTCTTTAATATGTCGAGCAAGAAATCCCATACCATTTTCACTGTAGGAATCAACAGTTTCTCGTCGGGAGAATGCACCCCACGCAAGGTCGGTCCAAACGACACCATGTCTATTTCCGGATATTTTTCACTGAAAAGTCCACATTCAAGTCCGGCATGAATAGCCAGTACTTTAGGTTCTTTATTGAAAAGACGGCGATAGGAGTCTACTGTAATTTTTAGCAGCTCGCTGTCAGGATTAAGTTTCCATCCAGGATAGCCGTCCGTTGTGTAAACTTCTGCTCCTGCCAGTTCAAATGCAGCGCTTACAACAGCACTCATATTGCGACGAGCGCTACCTATATTCGACCGTTGGGAAGTGACAACTTCAACAACGTTGCCATTACGGCGGATACTTGCCAGATTTGAAGAAGTTTCCACAAGCCAGTCAACTTCTTGCGACATAGCAAATATACCATTATCGACTGCTTGCAACGACAACACAATTCGGCGGGCATCATCCTTGGCTATTACGTCATCAGCAGCCTCTGTGCTTTCAAGATAAAACGATAACGCCTTTTCGGTCACACTAAATTCCTCTTCTATTTCGGAAGCATAGACATTAGCTGCTATACGCACATTTTCCTTTTCACTAAAAGGCACACAACATACGGCCCAACCTTCACGTGGAATAGCATTATGAAGCCCGCCACTCTGAATGTCGGCTATACGCAAGTCGCAGCGTTTCATTTCGTTGTACAGAAAGCGCACCAGCAATTTGTTGGCATTTGCACGCTTCTTCTCTATATCGTCACCCGAATGGCCACCCGTTAGCCCCTTTATTCCTACCTTGAAAAAGAAATAGTTTTGCGGGGCAGATTCTGTTTCGAGTTGGAACTTGGCAATAGTGCTGGCACCACCAGCGCAGCTAATAAAGATTTCCCCTTCGTCCTCACTATCAAGGTTAAGCAGATAACGTCCATGCATAAACCCAGGTTTCATGCCGCTTGCCCCAGTAAGCTGAGTTTCTTCGTCTCGTGTGAAGACACATTCAATGGGACCATGCTCCGCAGTATCGTCTTGCAGTAGCGCAAGCTCCATTGCCACACCTATACCATCGTCAGCGCCCAATGTAGTGCCTTTGGCAGTAAGCCATTCGCCAACGATTTCAGTCTGTATGGCATCGTTCATAAAATCGAAATCCACTCCAGTGTCTTTCTCACACACCATATCCATATGGCTCTGCACGATGGTAGTTTCACGATTTTCATAACCTTTAGTTGCCGGTTTCCGTATGACTACATTACCAGTTTCGTCCACTTCTGTCTCCAGGCCAAGAGAAGCTCCGTACTCTTTCAAAAATTCAATCATTTTCTCCTCGTGTTTTGAAGGGCGAGGTATACGGTTTATCTGAGCGAAACATGAAAAAACCGTTGCAGGTTCTAATTTTACCTTTGACATGTTTATTGTAAATTTCCAATTGACTATCTTTGCAGCACAAAGATATGAAATTTTGAAATTGACAATAACCCAAATACAATAATTCCATCATGAAAAAATCGCCTACAAAGTTTTTTGCGACATCTATGATATTATGCGCATTAATTTTAACAACCGGATGCGACCCCAAGCCAGGCAAAGCCTCGTCTTTGAATAAAGACGCCCAAAATGCCGAAACCAAAGCCGCAAATGCAGAAAGCCAGAAAATCGCATACGTGTGCATAGATTCAATTCTCAACAACTATGAGTTCTGCACCGAGCATTCAAAAGTGCTTGAGAAGCGAATGAACAGCCTAAAAGCTACCCTTGCCTCGAAAGGAAAAGCATTGCAAAATTCGGCAATCAACTTTCAGAAGCGGGTGCAGAGCGGCGAAATAAAATCAGAAGAGGAAGCGCAAAAAATACAGACTTCGCTACAAAAGCAGCAAATGGATTTGGAAAGCCTGCAGGAAAAATATTCCAACCAGTTCGAAACTGAACGGCAAAAATACAATGACATTATGAAAGACTCTATTGAGAGCTTCCTGAAAGACTACAACAAAGACCACAAATATTCCATGATACTCAGCAAAGTGGGAGACAACATTCTTTTTGCCGACAAAAAGATGGATATCACAGACGATGTGCTCAACGGCCTTAACAAACGCTACAAGTCGGCAAAAGAAACAAAACAAAAGAAATAAGTTACCATGGACTATGGTTTCGTAAAAGTTGCGAGCGCAGTGCCGGTAGTGAATATCGGCAATTGCAGAGCAAACGCGAGAAACATTGTCAGTCTGATACACGAAGCCGCAAGTTGTGGCGTTGAAGTTGTATGCTTCCCCGAATTGTGTATTACTGCATACACATGCCAAGACTTGTTCGAAAGTACCCTACTCGCAGACGAAGCACTTGAATCGCTTAATATAATCCTGCAAGAAACCATAGAACTCAACATAATTTCAATTGTAGGCATACCTTTAGTTGTTGACGGATTTTTAGCGAACTGCGCCGTTGCGCTGCAAAAAGGAAAAATTCTGGGCGTTGTGCCAAAAACCTATCTGCCGAACTACAAGGAATTTTACGAAAAACGCTGGTTTGCTTCTGCTGACGAATTGCGAAGTTCGTGCATAACTATTTGCCAGCAAACGGTTCCTATAGGCACCGACTTGTTGTTTGATATGCAGAATGCTGTTTTCGGCATCGAAATATGCGAAGACCTATGGGCCCCAATCCCCCAAAGTTCGCAAACAACCC
>CAVFSQ010000179.1:0-3529 GCA_963625145.1 Bacteroidaceae bacterium
CGTATAGGGTTCCCCTTCCGAAGTGCGAAACCCGCGCAGTTCCCGTTCCATGGCCTTCAAAGGCAGGAAATGCGCATCCTCAGGATTGTCACATTTCACGTAGGCTATTACATTGTTAGGACACATACGGGCAAGAGTATCGATATGGCCGTCGGTATCATCGCCCTCGAGGGAGCCATGACTGAGCCACAGCACACGGTCCGCGCCAAGCAGGTCATGAAGAGCCGCTTCCACGGCTTCGCGCGACAGATTGTTACGGTTCGGGGCCAGCAGACAACTTTCTGTTGTCAGGACTGTGCCCTTTCCGTCGGTTTCCACCGAGCCGCCCTCAAGAATGAAATGCTGCACATCGCGATAAACGCCGCGCAGCATATTGCCTTTGGCAAGCATGCCGTTCATGGCATTGTCGGCGGCGGCTTCAAACTTGCCACCCCATCCGTTGAAACGGAAATCAAGAAATTCAATGCCGTCGGGCGTTATCATTGAAAGAAAGGCCGTGTCGCGCGCCCAGGTGTCGTTGACGGGACATTCAAAGAGTGCCATTGCTGACTGCAATCGTGCGGGGACATATTTGCGAATAATGCTTTCAACTTCACTACGGCACGAAGTTACCACCAGCAGCGGTTGGCGGGAAGCTATTTCACAAGCAAGCCGCACATAGCAATGTGTTATCTCGTCGAGCATATAGTTCCACGGAGTGTTGCTGGTAGGCCACACTATTACCACTGCACTTTGACGATACCATTCCGGAGCAAAGAATCTGCCTCGACGACAATAATCCTGAGAAGTATCAGAATCCAAAAACAATTCCTTTACAGAGGCATCGCAGTTGGGCTGGCGGTATTTATACAATAGCGACATGAATACAGAATATCTTGCAGTAATGGGTATGCAAAACTACGAAAAAAAAGTAAACCGCAAAACTGCATTCTTGCAGCCTTGCGGTTACTACACTTATAAACGTATCAAATTATATTGAGCGCAAGAATTTGACAACGGCATCGCGGTCCTTCTTCTTTAGACTATAGAATTTGTATGCCGATTCGTAAGCATCACTTTCCTTGCTGTAGGCATGCCACATTATAGCTTCCACTTCGTTACGGGCACGGCAATCGTGCAAACGTTCCTCGGCACCGGTGTTTACAAGCGAAAGTCCGCGGCCCCAAAGTGGCGTAGTGCGGCACCAGGAACCGTGTATGTCGTTGGCCATATGCAGGCGATGCTGCAGCATATCCGTGTACGGGTATATTTTTTGGTTGGGGTATTTTGGCAACGGGCGGCCCGATATCGAAGCCGGAGCCCAATAGTTGTCATCTCCCGTAGTCCATGAGGGACGATGACATGTAGCGCACCCCATCTCGTTGAAAAGCTTTTTGCCGCGCTGCACTTCACTGTCGTTAAGATTGCGCGCACGGGGTATTGCAAGCCCACGATGCCATACAAGGAAAGCATAGTAGTTGTCGTCGCTCATTTCGGGCTGGAAATTATGCACGTCATTGTCGAATTGATTCGTATTTGGCGAGAGCAAAGTGCGCAAAGCCGAAGCAATGCCTTCATCTGTTCCGTCGGCATAATAAGGAGAACTCTTGTCAGCCTTAATAGCATTTATAACCGTTGAATTTCTTGACATTGCTTCAGTCCATGCATTGGTGGTGTAAAGCTTCGGACGGTCACTGCGCGTTACGTTGGTGATGTTCCAAATGGCATTTGCCCCAGGCCCGTCCTGAAGTGAAGCGCGGGTCAAGGCATACGTGAAACGCTTTATAGCTTGTGTGCCGTCGGCAAGTGTATACCACGCGCCGGAAGCCCAGTCGTTCTTGTCTTTGTCCCAGAATTTGGGGTTCAGTTCCGCATATTTCGCTTCTGCGGCATACTGCGCCTTGAGGGAATCTTCGGGAATGGCATCAAGCAATCCTGTGCCAATTACGCCGATTGTCGACTCCAGGCGCACTGCGATATTCGTAGGTTGGGGATAAGTATTGAATGCATCTTCGGGGATTGTCACCTCGGGATAAATGAGTTCGAAAGACTCGTTGTTGTCGGCAAAATGCATCGGGAGCCCGCTGGGCATTGCAGTTACAGTTTTCCACGACATCGATATGCGGCTTTCGTCAACAGGCGGAAGGAACGGTTCTGAAGCAAGAGTCTGCGGCATGCCTGTCACTTCAGTGATGTAATCGCCGTCGTTGCTGTTCGCCCCATCGGCAGGATGATAAATGGCTAGGAGGTAGCCATTGCCGAAACCGGCAGAGTATGACTCCTGGCGCTTGCCGTGCCCGTATCCGGGATGGCAGTCAAGACATGACTTGCGTACGGCTGCCGGTCCGTAACCATTAAACGGCGGTGTGGATGTATTGAAATTGCGTTCAAAGAAACCTTCACCCTTTTTGAACAATGACGACAGCCCCATTTGGGTGGTGGCGGGAGTTTCGTCTTCATAGCATTTTGCCACTACGTTGAGAGTCGTTCCCAGGCGTCCTCCCGGATACCATTCGTCTTCGGAGAAATTGCCGACAGCCTTCCCGACATATTCGGTGTCGTTGTCGGATGCTGCAGAACCCGAATTGTCGTCGTCGCTACATGACTGGAACGACAACGCGCCAAGCATCATGCTGGCTGCTGCAGAAAAATTTAGAAGCATCGTCTTCTGATATTTCATCTTTTTCTTCATTTATGTTTATACCACAAAACTGTACCGGAGATTGATGTTTCTCCGATACAGCGTTTACTATAAAATTCTTTCAGACTTATTGTTTTGCAAACCAGTCAGCGGCATTGTTAAGGTCTTCGTCGAGAGTCTGTATTGCCTGCTGGGCTTTACCAACCAAAGGATCAGTTATATTGTTTACGAATCCACCCTCCAGAGAATTCTGGCAAGTTTCGAGAGCCGTGATTGCAGCAGCGACATCGCTTTCAAGCTTTTCAACGCCACTGTAGTTGTAGTTCTTCATATAGGTTATCATAGACTTGCTTTCGTCGCGGTTTTCGGGACGGCCGCCATAGAGCGAATTCTTTATGCTGACAATGTTGCCTTTGAAATCGAGGAACGAGCGTTGGCTGTAAGGCGATTCAATATAGTTGGGATCGGGTTCTTTGCCGTTTCCGTAAGGATTGCCGATTTTGGCATTGGCAACCTCGTCGCATATGTTTTCGCATCCGGAGATGAGAATGGTAACCATGGTTTCTTCCACTGTAGCAAAAGTGCTCTTCAGCTTTCCTACTTCCAGCATGTTCTTGCCATAGGAGAATCCGTTGCCCGTTACAGTATAGGGAAGATCGATTTCTTCAACACGGTCGATATGAGCCTGCGGTGCATCTTCGTTCCACGACACCTCGAGCTGCCAGCAACGGTCGCGCAAGTCACCGGCCACGGCTGTAGCATAAATGATTTCTTCCTTGCCGGTAACCTTATTCGGAAGAGTGCTGAATGCCTCGTCTTTTTCTTCTCCAAGGAGGTCAGCAACAGTGCGGTTGGCACCGTTACGGAAAATGATAAACTCTATTCCGTGGAAACCGAGAAGTTCCTGTC
>CAVFSQ010000180.1:0-3520 GCA_963625145.1 Bacteroidaceae bacterium
CTCGTAGGTCTTTCTACAAGTGTTATGGCGCAGGAAAACGAGATTCCTACCCAAAAGTACAGTGTTGCTACTAACTCATTCTGGGCAAACTGGTTTGTTCAGGTTGGCGGTCAGTTCAACGCAGCTTACACCAACGAGGAAAAACTGGGCAACAAGAATCCGTTCAGTTCAGATCGCGGCACTTTCGGTTTCGAAGTAGCTGTCGGCAAGTGGTTCACCCCGGTTATCGGTCTCCGTACCAAGTTCCAGGGTCTTTGGTCAAAGGCTGTTGTCAACACTGACAACCACCACGCTTACAAGTATTGGGGAATTCAGGAAGACGTTATGTTCAACCTCTCCAATATGTTTTGTGGCTACAATGAGAAGCGCGTTTGGAACATCGCTCCTTATGTAGGTATCGGCTATATGCAGCGTATCGAAGCTACCGACGGTGCTTCCGATAGAAGTTCTTATCGTGAGCCTTCCTACAATGTAGGTATCTACAACTCTTTCCGCATCAACCGCCGCTTGGCTGCTTACCTCGATGTATGGGCACTCGCAGTTGAAGGTTCTTTCGATGCATTCAATGCTCAGCCCGACGGTTCCAACGACTGGCGTGCAGCTGAAAAGACTTACAGCCGCTACTGGGACAAGATGGTAGGTGTTTCTGTAGGTTTGAATGTAAACCTCGGCAAGACTATCGGCTGGAACAAGGTTCCCGATGTTGACGCTCTCATGGCAATGAACAAAGAACAGCTCGACGCTCTCAACGCTTCCCTCAAGGAACAGCAGGACGAAAACGCACGTCTGCGTAACCTCCTCGCTAACCAGAAGCCCAAGACCGAAACCAAGACTGTTAAGGAATTTGCTACAACTCCTGTATCTGTATTCTTCAACATCAACAAGTCGACCATCGCTTCGCGCAAGGATCTTGTTAACGTTAAGGAACTCGCACAGTATGCTAAGGACAACAACAAGAAGATCGTTGTTACAGGTTATGCTGACAGCAAGACCGGTACTCCCGCAATCAACGAGAAACTCTCGAAGGCTCGTGCTAACCGCGTTGCTGACGAAATCGTTAAGATGGGTGTTAGCCGCGACAACGTTATCGTTGAATACAAGGGTGGTGTGAACGATGTAAGTCCGTTCTCTTACAACCGCCGTGCAGTTGTTAAGCTCCAGTAATAGGAATCTAACGACAAACATCATAGGAAATGCCGCGCCTAAAGCGCGGCATTTCTTGCTTTAAATTCAAATCGGTCTCGCCGGACGACCTTGATCTGATTTTCTTGCTATCTTTGCCGTATGATGTGTGAGATAAATTGTTTGAAGTCGTTGTTGTTGGCGGTGTCGGGCGCGTTGCTTGCTTCGTGTGTGTCGCAAGGGGGCGCACAAAACAACAAATACGTTTTGTCGCCGGTGACCGATACCCTTACTGTATTGCTTCCCAATTCCGAAGACGAGTTTTGCCAAATCAAGATATATGGCAATGGCGCTAATTTCATGGCTTCCGATTATGTGATTGGCGGTTGCGTGAAATTCTGCGTTTCCAGCATTCCCGCTGGGCGTCACCGCATCTTGATCCATGCCGGTGACGTGGTGGCCGACGAGAGTTTCAACAAGCGCTAATAGCCGTTTTGAAATATTCTGTGTTCATTTTCTGCTTTTTTGAAACTTGGCAAAGGGCCGTGACATTTATTTTGCGCTTCCTTTAAATTTCTTTGCTGTTTCGTGCTGTCGGCATGAAATGTAATGTGTACTTTTGCTCGTCAAAAACAAAACAATTTAACACATTCCAAATTATGAAAAAAAGTTTCGTAGGTATTCTGACTATGATTTGCCTTGTTGTTTGCAGCATGGGCTTTAACGCATGTTCCAGCAATGATGAAGGGGGAACCGACAAGATTATAGGCTATACTTTTGGTGCCTCTTATGCTTTGGACGATTTCAAGATGTATTATGCAGGTGATGACAGTGATGAATATCCTGCAGATGAGTTCTGCAAAGGTATCAGGTATAAACTGAACTATATTATTTCCCAGTCGAATGATTCCGTATTGCTTGACAAGCGCACAGCCCAAGAGAAATATGAGGTTCTTCTTAGCGAGACCAAGGCATATTTCGATTCGCTGCAAACCATTGACCCCAAGAAATACAATGCTAAAATCGAAATCCACTTCTTGGTTTATACTTCAAAACATATGAAGTATAACACTGATTTCGATCTCAAGCAGACATTCGATTTTACTTACAACGGAGCCGCTTATCACGGACAGGGTGAAAAGTAAATGCTGGGCTAAATCCCAGAAGAATCAAAAAGTCCGCATTTCTGTGAGAGATGCGGACTTTTTGATTGTATTGCGCGCGCGGTTAGAACCGGAAGTCCAGCTGCACGTCGGCCATAGAGTAGTTGTGCTTGCTTAGCGAACGGTCGTTTACGAAGGCATATTCGGCGTTGAGCTGTATGTTTTTCGAGAAGTTGTAGTTGAGTCCGGCTTCGTACAGTGTCTTGGCTTTGTCCCAGTCGGCAGTGGGGCGGTAAAGGTCGTAACGTGCCTTTGCGTGCAGTTTGTCCTTCACCATAGGCATGATGACCAGGGCGTAGTAGCCGTCGGCCTTATTGCCGTTGGTCAGATTTACGGTAATGTCTTTGGCATCGCTTTCGCTTTGGTAAGTCTTGGTGAAGCCGTAGCCGGTGGAGTGGATGTATTCGGTGCGCATTGTCCAACCATCAGCCTTGTATTCGGCCGAGAGCGCATACCTTCTCTGCTGCAGACGGCGCACTTTTGTCTGGGTGTTTTCCGGATTGTTGGCATCGACGCTGCCTTTGCGTGCATACGAGCCTGTCCAGCCGAACGCACCTATTCTCAGGCCTTTCACGGGCATCACCCAGATTCCGCCTATCACGTCTTTCTGCTGGTCAACGTCCTTTACGTTTATGCCTTGCCCGTTGTATACTCCCACTTGGTAGTGCAGCAGGTTTCTTCCCGATGCGTTTTTCAGGAAATCGCCCTGCAGCTGCACGCCTATATCGCGTCCGTTGCTGGCATGTGAACCGCTGCGGTCACTGAAGCCCGCGAGTTTCGTTACGTTCTGCGAATAGCTCATGAATCCCTGGTCGATGGGGTTCATGGGGTTTTCGAAAGTGAATGCCCGCTTGAACTGCCCGGCCTTTATGCGCAGGTAATCGTATTTCTGCCATTCGGCGAAGAGGTCCACCATTCTCGGGCTGTTGCCGAGCGTGCTGGTGTTTCCGTTGAACTGCAGCTGGGCTTTCCAGTAGAAGTCGTTGGCTATGCGCCCGTCGAGTGCGAGGCGCAGCATGCGGATATTGAACGAGTTCGACTCGCTGCCTTTTTGGAAACTGGCCTGGTATTGCGTGAGGGCATAGCCGCTCAACTTCATGTTCCCGAGCCATGAGGGAAGTTGCACCTGTGCTCCTGAAGCCATGAAAGAGCCTGCAAGCAGAGTGCCGATTATTATTTTTTTCATTTCGGTAAAATTTAGATTCTTGCGGTACGCGTCAGCTATTGTGCAGAGC
>CAVFSQ010000181.1:0-2346 GCA_963625145.1 Bacteroidaceae bacterium
TTCCGTTAAAGCTCTATATCGACGACAATGGCCGTGCAAAGCTCAAGATAGGTCTTGTACGCGGCAAGAAGGAATACGACAAACGTCAGGCCCTGAAAGAAAAGGAAGACAAGCGAATGATAGCAGAAAAATTCAAGTCAGTAAATCAAAGGCAATGACTAAAGAAATGAAATTAAAGGACCTGATGCGCCAAAGAGTGCTTCTACTCGACGGAGCAATGGGCACCATGATACAATCCTATGGACTGAAAGAGGAAGACTATCGCGGAGAACGTTTTGCGCATCTTCCCGGAATCCAAAAGGGCAACAATGACTTGCTGTCGATATCGCGCCCCGATATTATCGGTGACATTCACCGGCGTTATCTTGAGGCTGGAGCCGATATAATAGAAACCAACACATTCAGTTCGCAGCGCATTTCTATGGACGACTACGGTGCATGCGAATACTGCGAAGAACTGAATATCGCGGCGGCAAAACTAGCCCGGAAATACGCAGATGAGTTTACTGCTGACAATCCCGCCAAGCCCCGCTTTGTAGCAGGCTCTGTGGGGCCTACCAGCAAGACGTGCTCGCTGAGCCCCGATGTTGACAATCCTGCAGTCCGCAACATTACGTTCGACCAGCTTTCCGAGGCATATCTGGAGCAGATAAAAGCCTTGATAACGGGAGGTGTCGATACAATACTCATCGAAACGATATTCGACACCCTAAATGCCAAGGCTGCACTGTATGCTGCCGACCAAGCTATGCGCGAAACAGGCATAAAACTTCCTATAATGCTGTCGGTTACCATTGCCGACAAAGCGGGGCGTACGCTGTCGGGGCAAACCCTTGAGGCTTTCGTGGCTTCCGTGGCCCATGCCGAAATATTTTCCATCGGACTTAACTGCTCGTTCGGCGCCAGCGATATGAAACCGTTTGTCAAGTCACTTGCCTCGTTCGCTCCTTACTTTATCTCGGCGTACCCAAACGCCGGCTTGCCCGACGAAACTGGAGGCTATCGGCAAACCCCGCACCAAATGGCAATGCAGGTAAAGGAATTCGTGGACGAAGGGTTAGTCAATATCATAGGCGGTTGTTGCGGCACTACGGACAAGTTCATTGCCGAATACCAGAATATCATAGTCAGCGGCGGTACATACGTCAAGCCCCATGTTCCGGTAGAACGGAAACACGAACTTTGGCTGTCGGGGCTTGAAATAAAGAAAGTCACGCAAAACTGCAATTTTGTAAATATAGGCGAGCGCTGCAATGTGGCTGGCTCCCGGAAGTTCCTGCGCTTGATAAAGGAAAAGAAGTACGAAGAGGCTCTTTCGATAGCCCGCAAACAGGTGGAGGACGGTGCCCAAGTTCTGGATATAAACTTCGATGACGGTTTGCTTGATGCGAAACAGGAAATGGTTCACTTCCTGAATCTTCTCACTTCCGACCCCGATATTGCAAGGGTGCCACTGATGATAGATTCCTCGAAATGGAATGTAGTGGTTGCCGGGCTCAAATGCGTGCAGGGGAAATGTATTGTCAACTCAATATCGCTCAAGGAAGGCGAAGAAATATTCCTTTCCCATGCCCGGGAACTGCGCCGTTTTGGCGCTGCAACTGTCGTCATGGCTTTCGACGAGCAGGGGCAGGCCACCGATTACCAGCGCAAGATAGAAATATGTTCGCGTGCCTATAAACTGCTTGTCGAAAAAGTCGGTTTCCCTCCCGAAGACATAATATTCGACCCCAATGTGTTGTCGATAGCCACCGGAATGCCGGAGCACGACCGCTATGCGCTTGACTTTGTGAAAGCTGCTGGATGGATACGGCGCAATCTGCCGTATGCCCACGTTAGCGGAGGTGTCAGCAACCTTTCGTTCTCGTTCCGCGGCAACGATTATGTGCGCTCAGCATTGAACGCCGTTTTTCTCTACCGTGCCATCAGTGAAGGCATGGATATGGGCATAGTGAATCCGTCGTCGTCACTTGGCTATAACGACATCCCCAAGGCCCAGCTTACGGTGTTTGACGATGCAGTGATGTATGCTTCTCCCGAAGCGCCGCAAAAGCTGATAGATTTGGCCGACAGCCTGCGCGAGCAGAACCCCGGATCCGCATTAGGTCCTGCATCAGGCACCGGTTCTTACGATGTGTGGCGAAAGCAAAGCGTGGAGAAACGCCTGGCGTATGCACTGCGCAAGGGAATTGCCGACTATATGGAGCAAGATATGAAAGAAGCTCTGGATGCTTATCCGCGGGCTGTGGATATAATAGAAGGCCCGCTGATGAACGCTATGAACGAAGTGGGTGAGCTCTTCGGCGCCGGGAAAATGTTCCTGCCCCAGGTGGTCAAGACGGCCCG
>CAVFSQ010000181.1:2356-3511 GCA_963625145.1 Bacteroidaceae bacterium
GGTGGTGAAGACTGCCCGCACCATGAAAATCGCCGTGTCGCTGCTGCAGCCCGCAATCGAATCGCAAAGAAACGAGGCAGGCACCGCTGGTGCTTCCCTCCCCGTAATTCTTATAGCCACCGTGAAAGGCGATGTGCACGACATCGGGAAGAACATTGTGGCAACGATATTCGCATGCAATGGTTTCAAGGTCCGCGATTTGGGCGTGATGACTCCTCCCGAAAAAATCGTAGATGCAGCTCTGCGCGAGAAACCCGCGATAGTTGCCTTGAGCGGACTTATCACCCCAAGCCTTGAAGAGATGGTGAAAGTCACAGCAATGATGGAAGCGGCAAACCTGCGTATGCCCATCATGGTGGGCGGTGCCACGACGTCGGAACTGCACACCGCATTGAAAATCGCGCCGCGCTATTCAGGGCCGGTGGCATGGACAAAGGATGCTTCACAAGCGGCAATTGTGGCCGAGAAACTTGTCAATCCCCGCACAGCGCGGGAGTATGCTGCCAGTCTTGCGCAGCGGTATGCCGATTTGCGCGCCCAACACAATGCCGGCAATGGGCAAAATAGTGAGGTTACTTTGCAGGAAGCCCGCGGGAACAAGCCGGAACTTTTTTAGGGTTAATCAATTGTAGTTATTTCACACAAGTATTCATGATGAATAAGATAGGTATCATAATAAGACGTGAGTTCTCCTACCGTGTCAGGAAACGCTCGTTCATACTGCTTACGGTTTTAATGCCGTTTCTTTTGGCGACAGTTATAATTTTGCCGTTGGTTCTTTCCACAATAGAAAGTGACGAAAATCGTGAGGTTGTTGTCGTAGACCGCACAAAAATCTATTCATCGCAATTTACCGACGGGCAAGGTTACCGTTTTGTTGCAAGCGAACAAATGCGCAGCGAATACCGTTGTGATGGCAGTTCCGTATATGCCGTGCTGTCTATATGGGATGACTTGTCGAAAAATCCTGGCGCCGTATGCATTTATTCCCGTAAAGATGTTTCAAAAGAATTTATTCATTTGGTGGAAACTGTTCTTGGCAATAAAATAATGGAGCAACGCATTGCAGGTATCGATGCCCCCGGGATAGACCGGCTGATTAAGGATTGCCGGGAAGGTTTTAAGGTGCCGACGGTCAAGTGGGGGGATGATGGC
>CAVFSQ010000182.1:0-1664 GCA_963625145.1 Bacteroidaceae bacterium
GTGCCGAATTATTAAACATAATTTCAAAGGAGCGAGGGGCGTTAATTTTGTCAATAAATCAAAATAGTTTTTCCGCGGTTTTCCACGGATGCTTCACGGCATTGTGTGCCGCTCGGCGGCATGTTTCGGCCATGCGGATGTCCATTCCGGTGGGGGCGTAGGTGCAGCCCGTGACATTGCGGCCCGTAAGCGTTTCGAACCATGTGCATGCGGCGGTGTATCGCCCATGTACGAAGTTGAGGTGGAAACCGTCGCGGTTCATGTTGTCGCCGATATACGTCTGCCGCGCATTCTGTATGGCAGTCCCCGACGGCACAACCCGGTTCAGCTTATGCCGTTTCACGGCGCTGCGTGCGGCGCTGCATATCATGCTGTACATCTTCTGCTGGTCGCGGCCGTAGTTGGGGAACTCCCCGTGGTCTGAATTTTTGGCATAGGCCCATGTCTGGTGCCAGATTATCTTGCTTTTCGGCATAGCCCGATGCAGATACTGCACGAGATTTGTGAGCCAGGGCTCGTAGGATTTTTCCACCCCCGACACACCGCTTGCCTGCTGCAGGCTTATGTAGTCCCACTCCTCGTCGGCTACGGCGGTTGAGATTTTCACGTTGTCGGTCTGTACGTATGCGGCATTTCCCTTTATTTTACGGTAGCGGTAGGTTGGGGCGTCGTTTTCCACGTTGTTCCAGTGGCGTTGCAGCGGGCATCCGCCGATGTACAGGTTGCCTATCACGAAGTCAACGCCGGCATCCTGGCCAAGTTCGTAAAGATATTGCTCTATGGCATCTTCTGAAAAACTGTTGCCTATGGCGAGCACGCGTATGGTACGCGCTGCAGCGCCGAACGTGAACGCCACGATGGCTGCAATGACAAGTGTAGTGCGGAGTTTCATTGGTGTTGGGGTGTTGTGGTTGTTGTGGTTGTTGTGGATATTCGGGGGTGGATTTAAAGCAGCATGTCGGGGCGCAGACGTTTTGTGCGTTCCATTGACTGTTCCAGCTCCCATTGCTTTATTTTGGCATCATGGCCGCTGAGCAGCACGTCGGGCACGCGCCATCCCTTGTAGTCGGCAGGGCGAGTGTAGACGGGTGCCGCCAGCAGGTTGTCCTGAAACGAGTCGCTCAGTGCGCTCTGCTCGTCGCTGAGCACCCCCGGCACGAGGCGTGTGATGGCGTCGGCCATTGCGGCGGCGGCTATTTCGCCTCCCGTAAGCACGAAATCTCCCAGGCTCACCTCGCGGGTGATAAGGTGTTCGCGCACGCGGTAGTCAACGCCCTTGTAGTGTCCGCAGAGAATTATGATGTTTTGGAGCATTGACATTGAGTTTGCCATTTTCTGGTCAAACTGTTCGCCGTCGGGAGTGGTGAAGATTACTTCGTCGTAGTGCCTTTCGCTTTTCAGTTTCGAGATGCAGGCATCAATGGGCTGGCACTGCATCACCATTCCGGCAAACCCTCCGAAGGGATAGTCGTCAACGCGGCGGTGCTTGTCGGTGGTATAGTCGCGCAGGTTGTGTACGTGTATTTCGACAAGTCCTTTCTTCTGTGCCCTCGCGAGAATCGAGACGTTGACAAACGGCTCGAGCATTTCGGGGAGTACGGTTATTATGTCAATTCTCATTCCGTTTCCGTATTTTGCTTTTTGGGGGATACAGTATGTAATTC
>CAVFSQ010000182.1:1674-3472 GCA_963625145.1 Bacteroidaceae bacterium
GCCTTCCTTGTCCCATCCGTAGATGTAAATCTGGTTGGAGATATTGCTGCCGCTGGAAGCATACGACTTGATGTTCTTGTATTTCAGGTTTTCGATGCCTCCGGGCGTTGACTGGTCGCCTTTCAGCGCGCCGAACCAGAACGAAGGCTGGAATCCTGCGGCGATGAGGCGTTCGCAGTGGTATACATCGATGTTTTCGTACGAAATGTTGCGGAAATATGTGCCGTGAATGCAGCATATTGTCATGGCGGCACGCTCGTCGAGCATTTCGTGGTAGTCGGGGTCGTCGTAGCTGAACAGAATGCTACTGTTCATGAAGCGTATGTTTTCGTAGAGGCTGCAGTGGTTTTCGGCTCCGATGCCCATTGCGCAGTTACAGTCGTTCCACAGCTGCATGCCGCAGAACGTGATGTTGCGGGTGGGCGGACAGTCGGCAGGCTTTTCGCTCGAGAGTCCCTTTATTGCTATGGCATCGTCGTTGGCGCGGATAAAGGTGTTGAGGAATGCGCATTGCTGGCAATTGACAACATCGAGCCCGTCGGTTGATGCGTATCGGGTAGAAAGAATCTTGACGCCCTTGAACTCCACGTTCTGGCAATGGTTGATTACCACCTGCCACACACCGGGGCGGTGGCAGTGGAACAGCACGCCTTCAACATCGGCGCCCTTGCAGTCGTTGGCTTCGAAAATCACCCGGGCTCTGTTGGTGTCGTTGAACACCATTCCGCGGCCGCATACTTTGGTGCCCTTTTCCGTGCCCCACAAACCTATACGCCCGTAAAGCACTGCGCCGCCGGCAATATAGACTTTCCATCCATTGTCGAGCACCAGCATGTCTTTGCCCAGCACCTTCTGCAGGTCGTAGTAACCGGGGCCGAAGTAATAAACCTTCTCTTTCTCGAATTTGTGGAAGCCGTTGCGGTCGGGAACTTGCGGGGCGTTGAGGTCTACGCTATTGCAGAAAAGGTGAAGCGCGTCTTTCTTGGGCTCTCCGTTCACGACAACAGTAATGTTCTGGTCTGCGCGTGCGGTCTTTATTTCCAGTGTGCGTGCCCCGGTTTTCTTTACGGAAATCAAATCGAGACTTTTTATGGGAAGAATTTCGTAGCTGTTGATTTTATCGGCGTATGTGATGCGAATGGTTATGGCTTTGCCGTTGCGGAATTCAAAACTGCCGAAACTTACGAGACCTCCCCAGTGGCTGCGGTCGTTGTAGAGCCCCACTTCCCGCCCGTTTACGCTTACCGTAAAGCGGTTGCTGCCTTCCATGGGAAATTCTTTTATGGTGGCGTGGGTGATGAGCGAACTGTCGGGGGCAGTATAGTTCTCTCCGCTGGCGAAGGAGTCGCGCGCGGAAATGTTGGATGTGGATGCGAAAAACATAAGTGCCGCAAGTATCAAAAGTTTTGGGCTGTTCATAAAGCTGAAAGTTTTTTGGGTTATTGTCTAAACTGCAAATTTAATTTTTCCTTTTAAAACCAAAGCCGTTTTGCAGGGCTGCATCATGTTTTTTCTATCTTTGCATAATAAAAATGAGAAGTTATATGAAGAAAAACATATTTGCAGCATTTGCATTGGTATGCGCTTTGGTGTCGTGCAGCAGCGACAATGACGGAAACGAAGGTAAAACTTCCGAAAAGACAAAGACGCAATACGTTAAGGTGACTCCGAAACTTTCGGAAAATTTCCGGCACGTGTTTTCGGGGGGCGATGTAATGTATTTGTGCAATCCCGATGTGGGCGAAAAAGGCGTGGTGTCGGTGCTTGCCTACGATGAAACTTCCGGGCAGTTCAGCGG
>CAVFSQ010000183.1:0-3468 GCA_963625145.1 Bacteroidaceae bacterium
CTTCATACCCTGGCCGTGGATATATTGCTATACGATAGTTGTCGATGATGTCCTTGAATCTACGCCATTTGTGAAATGTGTTCCAATTATCGGAGCCAATTAGCAGTGTAAAAATACGGTTGGCATACATTTTACTCAATGCGCACAATGTGGTCCAAGTATACGTTGGACGCGGAAGATGGAATTCGAAATTAGAAACGCATATTCTTTCCAAACCTTTGCAGGCCATACAGGTCATTTGGTAACGCTTTTCTTCCGGCAACAGCGTTTGGGAAGATTTTAACGGATTTTGTGGTGAAACCATGAGCCACACTTCATCTACTATACCCGCAGAAATCATTGCTTGCGCAATAGCAATGTGAGCATTGTGAATCGGGTTGAAGGAACCTCCCAAAATGCCGGTGCGAATAAATCCCATATAGCTTCTAGGAGTCGAGAAAGCGAGTGATGGTGCTGGTTGCTTCAGAAATGGCTGTATCTAAGTCGTTGTTGATAATAACTTTGTCGAATTTTGGGGCAAACGAAAGTTCATATTCCGCTCTTTCTATGCGACGTTCTATAACTTCTGCGCTATCGGTGCCGCGTTTTTCCAGACGTCGCCGTAGCTCTTCGATTGAAGGAGGCTGAATGAATATACTCAACGCTTGTTCTCCATAGATGTTCTTTATATTGCATCCTCCACAAACGTCAACATCGAGCACGATGTTTTCGCCTGATGCCAGCTGTTTTTCTACTTGTGAACGCAGTGTACCATAAAAGCGCCCGGGATAGACTTCCATGTATTCAAGAAACTCGTTGTTTTTGATTTTTTCTTTGAATTGTTGTTCCGAAAGAAAAAAATATTCCACGCCATCAGCTTCTGTGCCACGTGGCGGTCGCGATGTGGCACTTATGGAAAATGACAAGGGAACATTGGCATCGAGTAAACTCTTGATGATTGTGGATTTGCCGCTACCGCTTGGCGCCGAGAAGATTACCAGTTTTCCTCGCATTGTAGAAAGTTTTGACGGTTTATAACACATTAAGCACTTGTTCCTTTATCTGCTCGAGCTCATCCTTCATCATAACCACGATATTCTGCATTTCGGCAAGGTTGCTCTTACTGCCCAGGGTGTTTATTTCACGTCCCATTTCCTGGGATATGAAGCCAAGTTTCTTGCCTTGGCCGTATTGCCCGTCGAGAGTTTCGCCGAAATATTTTAAGTGGTTTGTAAGACGTTGCTTTTCTTCGTTGACATCAAGCTTTTCGATGTAGTAAATCATTTCCTGCTCAAGTCTGCCTTTGTCTATTTCAACATCTTTCAGCTGGGCTAATTCGGCAACGATGCGTTCGCGGATTTTTGCAACGCGGATTTTTTCAAAAGGTTCTACTTCAAAAAGCAGACGTCCTATGTTACCGATTTTCTCACGGAATTTTGCCAGCAGTGCAGCTCCTTCTTGTTGACGAAAATTTACAAGAGCATCAATTGCTTGGACAATGGCCGTCTTTACAACGCTCCATTCTTCGTCGTCAGCAATATCCGGTTCGGATGATGAGGGCGTAATGTTGAAATGTGTCAAAATGCTCCACCAGTCTTTAGGAGGCATAATGTTGCATTGGGTGGAGATGTCGTTTATTTGTTGTATATAGTTTTTGACGGCATCCGGGTTGATAGGCGTGACAGTTATAGTGGAAGTTTCTTCCGTTACAAGGCTGAAATCGACTTTTCCCCTCAGCAACTTTTCGGCAATAAGGTTTCTAATTTCAAGATCATGGTCACGATAATCTGTTGAAATCCTGGTGCTGATGTCCAAAGATTTTGAATTGAGTGATCTTACTGTTATGCAGATTTTTTTATTCTTATAAGTGGCTTCAGCTTTACCGAAGCCTGTCATAGACATAATCATTTTGTAGTATTAAACGTTTTCACAAGCAAAGTTACATGATTTTTTGCGAAGATACGAAGTCTCAAGGTAATACCGGTGGAATTTTAGAACCCAGGCCTTATATTTTTTAGGAAGTTATATAGCTTGTGTACGGGCAATCCCATTACGTTGAAGAAACTTCCTTCTATATGGCTGATACCAATCATGCCGATCCATTCTTGAATACCGTAGGACCCGGCTTTGTCAAAAGGCTTGAATGTGTCAACGTACCATTGAATTTCGTCTTTCTGTAGTGGGGCAAACGTAACACGGCTTTCGGAAGCGAACGTGTGAATATTTCTTTTAGTCATTACGGTAACACCGGTAATAACCAAATGCGTTCTGCCCGATAGAGATTCAAGCATATTGATTGCTTCTTTACGCGAGTGAGGTTTTTCCAATACCTGTTTATCGAGTGCTACAATAGTGTCTGCGGTTATCACCAGTTGGTTGTCGGTTATGCTTGTGTTGTAGGCTTCGGCTTTTGACCGGGAAATGAATTGGGGAATCTCGGCAACATCCAGTTCTTGAGGGTAGCATTCATTTATTCCGTCAATAACCTTAACGGAAAATGGTAGACCGGTTTTTTGTAATAGCTCGCGACGACGAGGCGAATTGCTTGCGAGTATTATTGAATAGTCTTTGAGATTATCAAAAGGTGCTACCATCCGAAAGCCTGTTTATCGTTCATCCATTTGCCTTGGGCACGTATGACGGTTTCAACCACATCGCGCACACATCCTTCTCCTCCTGCTGCATGAGATATGTATAATGAAATTTCCTTTATTTCATTTACGGCATCGCTTGGACAACATGGGCATCCAACAATGCTCATAATCTCGTAGTCGGGGATATCGTCACCCATATAGATAATCTCATCGTGCTGTAAATGGTTTTCCAAGCACCATTTGTTGAATATATCTATTTTAGTTTGGGCTCCGATAAATACATCGTTAATTCCGAGCCGGTTGTAGCGCATTTTAATGGCCGGAGTGCGTGCCCCTGTTATAATCGCAATTTTCAAGCCTTGTTTCACTGCATACTGTAGCGCATACCCGTCTTTTGTATTAACGGTTCTAGAAGGCTCGCCTTCTTTGTCCATTCCGATGGTAGTACGGCTTAACACTCCGTCTACATCAAGCACTATCGCTTTTATTTTTTTCAATTCGTAGTTTATCATAGGCTTAGCAATTGTGAACTTGTGCGCTTTTGAAAATACTTTCACTTATAGCTTTGTAGATCTTCAAGATATCTCCTCGCATCATTGTTTCATGCACTTCGATAATTTTACGGTCATTCCTCAAAGCTGGACCTGTTTGGGCTTCTTCGGGAGTAAGAGTGTGCACTTTTTTACATGTTTCTTCGATTAAAGGTAGTAAAACTTCAAAGTTGCATCCTGCAATTTTTGCTTGTTGTTTGGCAATGGTATAGCAGTGGTTTACAAAATTCGAAGCAAATATAGCTGCAAGATGCAGTCGCTTACGTTTTTCGCTACTCAACACCGTACATTTCTTTGCCGATATCCGTTCTGCTATGCTTATAATATCTCGCTCAGTTTCAGCA
>CAVFSQ010000184.1:0-3462 GCA_963625145.1 Bacteroidaceae bacterium
ATGGTTCAATGCCACGTTCAATAAGCAACACTTTCAGTTTGTTGCCGTCAAAACCGAATATCACACAGTCGGTAGTTACACTTGGATGCGGATATTTGTAGGTGTATTCTTTATTTTCCATATTGCAGATGCGTTATTTCAACGCAAAGGTACGGACTTACTTCCAATGCGCCAAATAAATTGCGTATTTTTTACACATCAAGAGGTGTTTTATACTTCTTGCGATGTAAATCAGCGTTTTCAAGGCATATTAAACGCCAAGATGAGAGGTTACTTCCTTCGTTCATCTTGGCGTTAATTATCAGTAAAACTATATAGCAGTTCTACTTGCGAAGTGTAAGCGTTTTGTGTACGAATGGAATGGGATAGGTATTGAGCCACACCTGCGGATTGAGTTCAGCACTGCCGAACGAAAGCACAAACGCTTCAATTGACTTGCCCTTCATGTCGGCGGTGAGCGGAATGTAATAGGTGTAGTTCTTGTCGACATTCTGTATACGGTATTCCCAAGAATTAGCAGGGTAGGACGGTGCGCGATCTGGGCATCCCACATATTTCCCGTCAACTTTTATACCGGCATATGCTCCTTCGCTGCCGCATTCTCCGTTGACGGCTATGCAGAGACAGGCTCCCTCGGGAATTTCGTCGAGAGTGAACGAACTGCTCCAGGAATGTTTTGCTTCGCGCCAGCAGTTGAAGAGGTTGGATGCGTGCCATTTGCTGCGGTCTATCTGTTGGGTGCCGCGAGTGGCACTGATTTCAGAAATGCGCAAAGGTGTGCGGTCCAGGCGTACGTATCTGAATTCTCCCAACCCGGAAACATCAATGTCACTCTTGGCATAATACGGAAATACCAGACTCTTCCATGTCACAAGGTCGGGCGACACCCAAAGCGTGGCGCCTTCTTCTTGTTTGTAGGGCGACATGGAGTAGTTGTCAGGGCATTCGATGGTCAGGCGGTCAACGGCCTGCACTTCGTTCATTTCGAGCAAAAACATTGTTGAGCCGTCGGCGCGGTGCTCGCCCCAACGCACCGCCACCGAGAAGGCTGTAGACGGGTCGCCGTCAAACATGTATTTGTCCCAAAGTTCGCGTTTGCGGAACACTTCCTGATTGAAGAATTCGTCGCGTGCAGCCTTCACCTGCGGTATGGATGTCTCGCCCGAGCGCTTGAGCGACTGTGCTTCCAGTGCATTGCTGCTACCGGCATAACAGGTGGAGTAGTAAACAGACTGTGCATCGGCGGGAACTTGGCAACTTTTCATGTCGGCAATGTGGCGGCAGAATGGTTTTAGGAGCTTTTGCCCGCCAAACGTGACGGTGAAAGATTTGCGCGGCAATACGGTTTTCTTGCCGTCGACAACGGCACGGCTGAATGTGCAACTGCCTTTTTCCACTTTCGCCTTGTAGGTATTTCCGGGCATGCCGAGCAATTCCACTTCGGGCATGGCCGAATAATCGTTGATAATTCGGTAGGGTATTCCGCTTATAAGCACTTTGTCTTTCTCCTCTACATTTGTCAGCTTCACTAGCGCTGCCCGGAAAGGCAACACTTCGACATCGATGGTGCCGCCGTAGGAATGGCTGCCAAGGTCGAGTATGTAAGGATGGTAAAGCCGTGCCTTTACCTTGCTGCCGTTGTTTTCAAGCCCGGTTTCCTGCCCGAGTTTGATGTGGTAAGTAACAGTTTTCCACGAAAGGTTCCTTAAAGCCAAAAAGCGTGTATTGGCATCGCCGCGGGCTATAGCCTTGGGGCCGTAGATGTCTTCGGGCAAGATCATTCCGTTGACCAGAATGTTGCGATACTGGCGGTGGAGATTGAAGTAGAAGGCCAGTTGCGGGAATTCGTCATCGCGTAGGAACCAAGGGTTGCCGTATAGCTCGGGGGCCAGTACTAGCGAGCGCGCGAAAGCCTGCAGCACAAGGTCGTCTTCCCAATAGTCGAGGCACGACGATAGGCAAACTCCGTGGTCTTCGGTAAGCCGAGTCAGGTTGGGAGTGTTTTCGCGGCTGACAGCCTGCCCGCGATGATGCGGCGCTGTCATGCTGTTGGTCATGAGTACGTCGATATATGTTTCATCGCCTCCAAGCAGATAAGTGGTGGAGAATCGGTTACCTGGCCCAAGGTCGAGGCGGTGGTTGAGCAGCACGAAATCGGGTACGGAGCGGCGTATACGCGTCATCATCTTGTCGAACCAGCCGTATTTCGAGCTTCGCAGCTGTCCGCATACGCCGTCCATTTTGAACAGACCGAAATTGTAGTTTTCGGCAAGTCCTGCCATCATGTCGATGCGTTGCTGCGCTTCGGCATCGGTATCGCCGAATCCGTCGGGGCCGCACCAAAGGCCGAGTTTTGTGTTCATCGACGCCGCACTTTTGGCTATCGGCGAAAAGCCGTTGGGGAAATGCCGCTTGAAGCGGTCGGTAGAGGTAGAGCCGTAGATGCGGGCACCGTCAATGGCTCCGGCATCGAAGGCGTAAATGTCGAGCTGCATGCCGTAGGTGTCTTTAAGCCATCGGAAAAAGTCCAGGTTAACCAGAGTCTGCCGTTCGTTGGCGCCTTCGTTGGTGTTGTTTATCCATGAAAAATATTCCGAACGCGACGGAGTGCTCTGTGTTATGGAGTCTTTCTCATGCTGGGCTTCGACTTGTGTGAAAGCAGCCAAAACTGTTAAGGCTGTGAATATTGTCTTTATTTTCATTTTGCGTGATATAGGGTTAAAGGGTAGTTTGAAAGTCAAACAGGAAACTGTGCAAATGTTGGAGCACAGTTTCCTGTAGACAGTGATATTTCGGGTTTAGCTGAGTTTGTGAACTATAAGTCCACTGCGCAGTTTCGGCTCGAACCATGTTGCTTTCGGCGGCATGATCTTCCCGCTGTCGGCAATCGAAATAATCTGGTCGATAGACACGGGGTAGAGTGCGAGGGCAGCAGCCATTTCGCCGCTGTCAACCCTATTGCGCAGTTCCCCGAGCCCCCGAAGTCCGCCTACAAAGTCGATGCGGTCGGACGAGCGAAGGTCTTTTATACCAAGAATCTTGTCGAGAATGAGCCTTGACGAGATATCTACGTCGAGCACTCCAATCGGGTCTTCGTCATCGAAAGTGCCGTCTTTAGCTTCGAGCGCATACCAGTTCCCGCCGAGATAGAGCGAGAACTCGTGGTGGCGTGTGGGGCGGAAATCGTCGTGTCCCTTTTCGATAACCACGAAATCATCGGTGAGGGCGTGCAGGAACTGGCGGGGAGTAAGCCCGTTGAGGTCCTTCACTACGCGGTTGTAGTCGAGTATGGTGAGTTGCGAAGCGGGGAAACACACGGCCATAAAGAAGTTGAATTCTTCGGTTCCGGTGCAACCTGGGGTATTGGCAGCCTTTTCAGCGCCCACCAGTGCCGCAGCCGCAGAGCGGTGATGCCCGTCGGCAATATAGAGCGAAGGCATTTGCGCGAAACGCTCGGTGATG
>CAVFSQ010000185.1:0-3425 GCA_963625145.1 Bacteroidaceae bacterium
GAGTCGAAAGCATTCATAAACGACAACATTGCCGTTATACTTGCCGTATGTTTCGTGGTACTCTCGATAATGATGCAGGTGTTGCACATGCTGAAGGTAAATGTGCTCAAAATAGTTGTACTGCTCGGCACCTTCGCCCTCTCAATGGCATTTGCAGGCAACGACCTCGTAAACTTCATTGGAGTTCCACTGGCCGGGTACTCCTCATACATAGACTTCACAAATTCCGGCTCCTGCGATCCTGACGGCTACATGATGACCTCGCTTCTGGAATCAGCAAAAACGCCTTTCGTATTTCTCCTTGGCGCCGGGGCAATAATGGTAGCTACGCTAGCCACATCGAAAAAGGCGCGCCGTGTGACCGAGACAGAAGTCAATCTTTCACGCCAAGATGCCGGCAACGAAATGTTCGGTTCGTCGAAAGTCGCGCGCAGCCTTGTTCGCATGGCAAGCAGTACTGGCAATGCAATACTGCGCATTACACCTGAATGCCTACAGAAATTCATCGAAAGCAGATTCCAGCGCCCCGTTGCAGCCGCAGACGACAAATCTGCCGCTTACGACCTTGTGCGTGCCTCCGTAAACCTCGTGGTATCAGCGTTGCTCATAGCTTTGGGAACATCGCTCAAGTTGCCGCTTTCAACAACCTACGTAACTTTCATGGTTGCGATGGGTTCATCGCTTGCCGACCGCGCCTGGGGGCGTGAAAGCGCAGTGTTCCGCATAACAGGAGTGCTTACGGTTATCGGCGGATGGTTTATTACTGCAGCAGTTGCATTTATTTCGTGCTTCACGATTGCCACAATAATGCACTATGGTGACTTCATTGCCCAGGTGGTGCTTATAACCATTGCCGTTGCAATGCTGATACACTCAAACATAAAATATGCAAAGCGCAAAAAAGCCGAAAAGGGAGACCAACTGTTCTACAGCATACTGTCATCAACCGATTCGCGCGAAATCGTAAAGATGCTTCAAAAGCATGTAGGCAAAAACGTGGCGGAGATTACAGACAGCTTTGCAACGCTGCTCATTGACTCTACCGAAGGCCTCTTCAACGAAAAGCTTCATACGCTGCGCAAATCGCTCAACGGCGTGTCGAGATACAAAGTCACGCTAAAAAGTTTGCGCCGCAGGGAAACTATATGCCTTAGGCGGGCCGACATTGCCGTAGCAGTGAAACTCAGCACACCATTCCATTTGCTCCACAACGCACTTTCGCAACTTTACTACAGTTTGTTGCGTATCTGCCGCCCGGCGTTGGAGCACGTCGACAACAACTTCCT
The DNA here is from genome assembly GCA_963625145.1 of Bacteroidaceae bacterium. Taxonomy (GTDB): domain Bacteria; phylum Bacteroidota; class Bacteroidia; order Bacteroidales; family Bacteroidaceae; genus UBA6398. The sequence goes on from CAVFSQ010000185.1 coordinate 1,287, forward strand.
GCCGATAAACGGCAACGACGCTGAGGTATTCCGCTTTCTGCGTGGCAAAGTTGTGATTCTCATGAACGAGATGGCAGGCAACTTCGCAGAACTTAACCTCACCGACGGTGAAGAGATACAAAAGGAATGCGCAAATGTAAAGCAGGAAATTTCTGACTTCAGAGACAAGGTAATGGTGAACCTGCAGACACAGAACACGGACATTACCGCAGCAACGCTTATGCTGCACCTGTTGCAGGAGTTGGAGCAAATGCTGCATGAAATGGACCGTCTCATATACAACATGCGCAAGTTTGCGCGACTTGCAAAAGAGGACTGACCAAAGTCTTGAACTTCATACCAACGCAAGGCTGTGGCGCATTTACGCGACACAGTCTTTTTTTATAGTATCAAAGCAAGGTGTCAATCAAGAACGGAGGACGGGCCTTTTGCTTCCGTTCCGCCATAAGACCGCCTGTACTCCGAAGGTGACAAGCCGAAACGTTTCTTAAAGGCCTTGCTCATGGCCGGCAGGTCGGAATAGCCGGAAGAGTAAGCAATATCGCTTATTTTGCGGTCGGTACCGGCTATTTGCGAAGCGCAATGCAGCAATTTCTTCTCACTCAGCCAGGCAGCGAAAGTCATTCCCAGCTCATTATATATATAAGAGCTCAAATCTTCGCGCGAAACCTGCAAAGCAGCGGCAATGGCTTCTATACTTACATTGCTTTTGAAAAGCGGGCATTGGGCTTCGTCGTCAAGAATAGCCGTTACCTTTTGGCGGATAACGACAAATACAGGATTATCGTTTCTCCAATTCATAATATCTTTCTTGTTCTTTCCATATAAAAAATAGCTGCGCACGATAGCCACTGTAAGCAACACATTGCACACCACATGGAACTCCACCGATGGAAGCATATAGCTGAGCATTGTGACGGAAAGCACAACGATATAGGTAAAAGTGCTTATGTTATCGGCGGTTCTCAGCCTAAGCAATACCAATTCAGAAGACTGCTCATATACATCCTGCTTAAAACAGCGTACATAGGAGTGGATAACAACACCAATCATCATCAGCCACACCGAAGCCATAATAGCGATGAGGAAAATACGCCCGTAAATCAGGAAATTGCCATGGAGATAGAAAAAATCGAAGAAACTGAACATGGGCGTATAATAACCGGCAAGGCGAGACAATAAACATAAGAACAAAAGAACGGCGCCATATTGCAACAGCACAAACCATATAAAGACATTCTTGTAGTACTTACGGCCAAAGTAAGCTGTGGACAAAACCATAAACACAATGGAAGCAAAGTAAAGCATGCACATAGGTATGCTGCAAAACACTTCAATATCATCGCCGTGAAACATTAGCGGCGCCGTAAACACACAAAACAATATGGATATAAAAAGAACGATGAAGATGCGACGGCGAAACTGAAACGAGACATTTGCCACACTACGCCCAGTAGCGACAAATATTATCAACCCGACTAAACTGGCAAAGCCCAGAAGCAGGTTGGTTATGTAGAACAGCGATGTCATCATCAATGTTGCAAAATACAGTCATGCAAATATAATAAAAACAAACCCGCTGGCGGAATTATTGGTCCGGTACCGTGGAAGAATTGTATACGCATAGCGCAAAAATTCTTAGCGCATAAAAGAAAAATTGTATGCGCATAGCGTGAAAATTGTGTACGCACAAAAGAAAAACTATATGCGTATCGCGTTGTAAAAAGGGCAAAACAAGTATAAAGCCCTCATAACAACCCCACCACACACTGCTGAAGAATCAAAATACGAAACGGGATACAACTACAGGAGTCATATAAAAGTTTTTGTTTTATTCAATACTTAGCAGACGACCCAGTAAATACTTAGCGGACCTTTGTACTACCGTCCTTTATTTTCCGATGCAAAAATGGGTAAAAGAATTTACCAAGGTTTGTTATGCGTTTATTTTCTATTGTTACGCTATAACAAATAATCGTTATGCTATTTTGCCCTACATTAAAATAGACACAGCCAAAAGCAGATGGGATAAGCAAAAAGCGAAACTGAATGCATTATAAACTAAAGCTTTTAACTAACTTTGCCAGGTATTCAGCTCTTTTGATATAGATAAAAATTCATAACCGGAAAAGATATGAC
>CAVFSQ010000186.1:0-3398 GCA_963625145.1 Bacteroidaceae bacterium
TCTACTCCCTGCCCCACCAGCACAAGCGGCTTGCAGCTGGAATTTATGAGGTTTGCAGCGTCTTCAATTGCCTTCTGCGAATGTTCGGGCACCGGCTGGTAGCTGCGGATGAAATTGATGTCGCATTTCTTGTATTCGGCCAGTTCATTCTGTGCGTTTTTCGTAAAGTCGAGCACCACAGGTCCGGGCCTACCGCTGCGCGCGATATAAAAGGCGCGGCTCACGGCCCAAGCCACGTTTTCGGCGCTTCTTATCTGATAAGCCCATTTTGATATCGGCTGGGCTATATCCACAACATCGCATTCCTGGAAAGCATCGCTTCCCAAAGCGCCAACGCCCACCTGACCGGTAATGACTACCATCGGCGTGCTGTCCATCATGGCGTCGGCAATGCCGGTGATTGTATTTGTGGCTCCGGGACCGCTGGTGGCTATTGCCACTCCCACCCGGCCGCTCACACGGGCATATCCCTGCGCAGCATGAGCTGCAGCCTGCTCGTGGCGCACCAGTATATGGTTTATGCCGTTGCCCTGATATTTCAGCAGTTTGTCGTAGACGGGCATAATCGCCCCGCCGGGATAGCCGAACACCGTAGTCACGCCCTCGTCGATAAGCGAGCGTATGAGTATTTCGGCACCGGTGATCAATCCTTCTCCCATGCTTACTCGTCTTTTAGTATTCTCACGCCACCCTTGTCGGCCGAGCTCACCATTGCGGCATAAGCGCGCAAGGCTTTCGACACGGTGCGATTGCGCTTCAAGGGCACTTGGGGACGTTTTTCAAGTTCCTCGTCCGAAAGATGTACGTTTATCGTACGTTCGGGGATGTTTATTTCTATTATGTCGCCGTCAACGATTTTTCCGATAGCGCCACCCGAAGCAGCCTCGGGCGATATATGTCCGATGCTCAGGCCCGACGTACCGCCGCTGAAACGTCCGTCGGTTATCAGCGCGCACTCCTTGCCGAGGTGGATGCTCTTTATGTACGAAGTGGGATAGAGCATTTCCTGCATTCCCGGTCCACCCTTGGGGCCTTCGTGGGTAATTACCACCACATCGCCGCTCTTCACCTTTCCGCCGAGTATTCCTTCGCAGGCATCTTCCTGCGAGTCGAACACCTTGGCAGGGCCCTGGAAATGCCATATCGATTCGTCTACGCCGGCAGTCTTCACCACGCATCCGTCCTTGGCTATATTGCCGAAGAGCACTGCCAGTCCGCCGTCTTTCGAATATGCGTGCTGCAAATCGCGTATGCACCCTTCGGCGCGGTCGGTATCAAGAGTTTCCCACTGTGCGTCCTGCGAGCCCATGGTTGTCGTGAACTTGCGGCCGGGAGCACTATGGTAGATGCGCGATGCCTCGGGGGCGAGTTCAGCCTTGGTTATTGAGTATTTGTCTATGGCCTGGCCGAGCGTCATTCCGTCCACGCGTTTCACCGAGGTATTGAGCAGCCCGCCCTTTGCCAGTTCGCCGAGAATGCCGAGAATACCGCCTGCGCGGTTGCAGTTCTCCACCGAGTATTTCTGCGTATTGGGTGCGAGCTTGCAAAGGCACGGCACTTTGCGGCTGAGCGCGTCGATGTCGTTCATTTTGAAATCAACGCCGCCTTCGTTTGCTACGGCCAGCAGGTGAAGTATGGTATTGGTTGACCCGCCCATTGCAATGTCGAGGGCCATGGCGTTCATAAATGCCTCTCTTGTGGCGATGCTGCGCGGGAGCACGCTGGTGTCGCCTTCGCCATAATATTTATATGCGTTGTCGACAATCAGTTTGGCAGCGTCCTTGAACAGCTGCAAACGATTGACATGCGATGCCAGGATTGTTCCGTTGCCCGGCAGTCCGAGACCTATCGCTTCGGTGAGCGAGTTCATGGAATTGGCAGTGAACATGCCCGAGCAGCATCCGCATCCAGGGCAGGCGCGCTCTTCGATTTCATTGAGCTCTTCCTGCGAAACGCTCTTGTCGGCGCCTTTCACCATAGCGGCAATAAGGTCGATATTCTCGTTTTTCCAACGTCCGGCTTCCATAGGTCCTCCCGACACGAATACGGTAGGGATGTTGAGCCTCATAGCAGCCATGAGCATGCCCGGAGTTATCTTGTCGCAGTTGCTGATGCACACCAGGGCATCGGCCTTATGGGCGTTCACCATATACTCAACGGAGTCGGCAATAAGGTCGCGCGAGGGAAGCGAATAGAGCATTCCGTCGTGGCCCATTGCTATGCCGTCGTCAATGGCTATTGTGTTGAATTCGGCAGCGTAGCAGCCGAGCTTCTCGATTTCTTTCTTTACAAGCTGACCGGCATCGTGAAGATGTGTATGGCCGGGCACGAATTGTGTAAACGAATTGGCTATTGCTATTATTGGCTTGCCAAACTGCTCGCGCTTCATTCCTGTTGCCACCCAAAGGGCACGCGAACCTGCCATTTTGCGCCCCTCGGTCGAGAAGGCGCTGCGGAGTTGTATTTTCATTTTGTCGTTCATTACAATATCTTGTTCGCAGACTAGTTGTCTGCCAATTCTATGTCCTAGCAAAATTAGATATTTGGAGCCAAAGCAACAAACAAAAAACGGATATTTAGCCTTTTTCAACCGCAATAACTGACAAAATGATACACAAAGAATGCTTTCGTGCAAACCTTCGCAACAGAAAACAAAGAGCACTTTGCAAAATCACCACAAACGGCGTGCCTGCGCCCCACCCGGTTCGGATGCACGACATACATCGTATATTTTGTATATCTTTGCCGAAAACGGCAACTTCATCATGACACTCGCAGAAGCCATAGCCCTGCGGCATTCGGTAAGGGCTTTCACCAAACGCCCCATTGAGCGCGAAAAGCTGGATGTTATAGAAGGCGAAATACAGAAATGCCGCGAAGCCGGCATTGAAATGCAACTGGTTGAATGCGGCGGGAAAATCTTCGGGAATCTGCTGGCGTATGTTTCGCGCTTCCGCAATGTGCCGGCATGCATCCTGATTCCCGAAGGGCAGGATGAAATCGCTACCGGATACTACGGTGAGCGCATTGTGCTGCTCGCGCAGACGCTCGGGCTCAACTCCTGCTGGGTGGGAATGACTTGCAGCAAGCGCGAAGCGCGCAAGGCAAGCGGGGCGAAGCCCATGGTCACGATAGCCCTCGGCTACGGGGCCACACAGGGCAAGGCCCACAAGTCACGCAACTATTACGACGTATGCGATGTGGAGAATGCGCCGCAATGGTTCCGCGCAGGAGTGGAGGCCGCACTGCTCGCCCCTACGGCGTTCAACCGTCAGGATTTCAGGATTTCGCTGTCGCCGGTGGGCACACCGGTATTCGCTGCCGGCAAAGGGAAGTTCGCCAATATCGACCTTGGCATAGTGAAATGCCACTTCAACCTGGCCGCCGAAGCCTACCGC
>CAVFSQ010000187.1:0-3383 GCA_963625145.1 Bacteroidaceae bacterium
GCATATATATATGAGCGCGAAGCATACGACTTCTACGGTATAATCTTTGCCGGACACCCCGACATGCGCCGCATCTACCTGCGCGAAGACTGGGTGGGATATCCCATGCGCAAAGACGACGAACCGCTGAAGCAGAACCCCTTCGACCCGAAGAACATGACCAACGAGCCGCTCGCCGACACCACCACGGAATACACCCTGCAGCCCGACGGCACACTGGGCAAAAAGACCAACGTGATTTTCGGCGAAGACGAATACGTGGTGAACATCGGGCCGCAACACCCGTCAACCCACGGTGTGTTGCATTTCCGCGTCAGCCTCAACGGCGAGATAATAAGGAAAGTGGACCCCGTGCTGGGATACATTCACCGCGGAGTGGAAAAAATAAGCGAAAGCCTTACCTACCCGCAGACACTGGCACTCACCGACCGTCTCGACTACATCTCGGCGCAGCAAAGCCGCCATGCACTGTGCTCGTGCATCGAGGAAGCCATGGAGATTGAAGTGAGCGACCGCGTGAAAGTGATACGTACCATAATGGACGAACTGCAGCGTATCGACTCACACCTGCTCTTCTTCGGATGCCTCTGCCAGGACCTCGGCGCAACCACGGCATTCCTCTACGCATTCCGCGACCGCGAGAAAATACTCGACATATTCGAGGAAACTTGCGGCGGACGCCTCATCATAAACTACAACATGATAGGCGGTGTGCAGTACGACCTGCACCCCAATTTCCAGAACTGCGTGAAAGACTTCATACGGGTGATGCGCAAGAACATCCAGGAGTACTACGACATCTTCGCCGACAACGTGATAGCCCACAACCGCCTCGACGGAGTGGGAACGCTCAGCCAGCAGCAGGTAATCTCGTTCGGCTGCACCGGCGGCAGCGGAAGGGCTTCGGGATGGAGCAACGACGTGCGCAAGCACGAACCCTACGCAGCCTACGACCGCGTGAACTTCAGCGAAATAGTGCTCAACGATGGCGACAGCTACGCACGCCTCATCGTGCGTCTGCGCGAAATAATCGAAAGCCTCTCGATTATCGAGCAGCTCATCGACAACATCCCCGAAGGCAACTTCCGCGAAAAGACGAAGCCCATAATCAAACTGCCCGAAGGCTCATTCTACAAGGCAGTGGAGGCATCGCGCGGATGCTTCGGAGTATTCATCGAAAGCCGCGGCGACAAATCGCCCTACCGTCTGCACTACCGTGCCACCGGGCTGCCGCTTGTGGCTATAATGAACACCGCATGTCGCGGCAACAAAATCGCCGACCTGATATCAATCGGAGGCACACTCGACTATGTGGTGCCCGATATCGACCGTTAACTCATCAAGACTAAAACAACACATACATGTTCGACTTTAGTATAGTAACAAACTGGTTCGACGGGCTCCTGCGCTCTGTGCTCCCAGCGTGGGGCGCAATACTCGTGGAGTGCGTCGTTGTGGCGCTGGCGGTAATCACCCTCTACGCCCTCTTTGCAATATTCCTGATATATTTTGAACGCAAGATATGCGCTTTCTTCCAGTGCCGCATCGGGCCCAACCGAGTGGGCAAATGGGGACTGCTGCAGGTATTCTCCGACGTGTTCAAAATGCTCACCAAGGAAATCATCTTCCTTCGCAACACCGACCGGCTGGCATACATGATTGCCCCCGTGATGGTGATTCTCGCATCGTTCCTCACCTTCTCGTGCATCCCCTGGAACAAGGGCGCACAGGTGCTCGACTTCAACGTCGGCGTATTCTTCTTCCTTGCGGCTTCGTCGCTCGGTATCGTGGGAATACTGCTCGCCGGTATCGGCAGCCGCAACAAGTTCTCGCTTATAGGCGCCATGCGTGCCGGAGCGCAGATCATCAGCTACGAACTGTCGATAGGCATGACAATGCTGGCCATGATAGCGCTTACCGGCACAATGCAGTTCTCCGAAATAGTGGAAGGGCAAGCCGACTGCTGGAACATCGTGAAAGGACACATCCCTGCAATAATCGCATTCATAGTCTACCTCATTGCCGGAAATGCGGAATGCAACCGCGGCCCGTTCGACCAGCCCGAGGCTGAAAGTGAACTTACGGCAGGATACCACACCGAATACTCGGGCATGAACTTCGGCTTCTACTATCTGGCCGAATACCTCAACCTGTTCATCTGCGCATGCATCGCGGCTACGCTCTTCCTCGGAGGATGGATACCACTGCACATTGGAGTCGAAGGCTTCGACAACGTAATGGACATGATTCCCGGAGCTGTGTGGTTCGTGGCAAAAGCCGTGTTCGTAACATTCCTCCTGATGTGGGAACGCTGGACTTTCCCCCGCCTGCGCATCGACCAGCTGCTCAACTTGGAATGGAAATACCTCATTCCCATTTCAATGGCAAACCTCGTGCTCATGGCACTGATATCACAGTTCGGACTTCATTTTTAATTTCGAAAACTGATTCAAGATGATGCAAAACAGAAGTTATATAGGAGGCATCTGCTGGGGAGTGAAAACTCTTTGCGTGGGACTGAAAACCACAATGAGAGAACTCTTCACCAAGAAAATCACCGAGCAGTATCCCGAGAACCGCAAGGAGCTCAAGATGTTCGACCGTTTCCGCGGAAGCCTCACAATGCCCCACAACGAAAAAAACGAGCACAAATGCGTGGCGTGCCACCTTTGCGAAATGGCCTGCCCCAACGATTCCATTCAAATCGTGCACGAAATGGTGGAAACCGAAGACGGCAAGAAAAAACGCGTGCTCAAGGAATACAACTACAATCTTGGCAAGTGCATGTTCTGCATGCTCTGTGTCAATGCCTGCGCCCACAAAGCCATAACGTTCGACCAGAGTTTTGAAAACGCCGTGTTCGACCGCAGCAAGCTCAACCTACGCCTCAACCACGAAGGAAGCAAAGTGGAAGAACGCCCGGCACCCGTGCGCCCGGCAGCAGCCAAACCTGCAGCAAATGCCGGAACCGACGGGCAAAAGCAACCCGACAGCAACAGCTAAAACAACAAAGAATCATGAACGCTGAATCAACAATATTTTATATTCTTGCCTTCGCGATACTCGCTTTCTCCGTGCTCACGGTAACCACAAAGCGAATAATACGCTCGGCAATGTTCCTGTTCTTTACCCTTCTGGGTACGGCAGGACTGTATTTCCTTTTGGGATACACTTTCCTCGGCTCTGTTCAGATGATGGTTTATGCCGGAGGTATCGTGGTGCTCTTCGTATTCTCGATACTGCTCACAAGCGCCAACAACGAGAAACTGCAGCAATTCAAGCTCGGCAAACTCTTCGCCGCAGCAGTGACCTGCCTTCTCGGAGCGGCAATCGTGCTCTTCATAATCATCACCCATAATTTCACTAACGCCATCACCCAGCTC
>CAVFSQ010000188.1:0-3367 GCA_963625145.1 Bacteroidaceae bacterium
GCGAAGAGGAAGTTGATGCCGCATACGCAAAGGCTGTGGAGAAAATTGAGGCTCTCGAGATGAAGAACATGCTTCGCCGCGAAGAAGACCAGATGGACTGCGTGCTGAAAATCAATTCTGGGGCCGGCGGTACCGAAAGCCAGGATTGGGCGTCGATGCTCATGCGTATGTATATGCGCTATGCCGAATCGCACGGCTACAAGGTGACGATAAGCAACCTTCAGGACGGCGAAGAGGCTGGCATCAAAACCGTAACCATGGAGATAGAAGGCGGCTATGCCTACGGCTATCTGAAAAGCGAGAACGGAGTGCACCGCCTTGTGCGCGTCTCGCCCTACAATGCGCAGGGCAAGCGCATGACTTCGTTTGCGAGTGTGTTCGTAACGCCGCTGGTAGACGATACCATAGAAGTGTATGTCGACCCGTCGAAGATAAGCTGGGACCTTTTCCGCAGCGGCGGCGCCGGCGGGCAGAACGTCAACAAGGTGGAAACCGGAGTGCGCTTGCGCTATCAGTACGTCGACCCTGATACAGGAGAAGAAGAGGAAATTCTCATCGAAAATACCGAGAGCCGCAAGCAGCTCGAAAACCGCGAAAACGCTATGCGACTGCTGCGCTCGCAACTCTACGACCGTGCGCTGCAGAAACGCAAGGCCGAACAAGCGAAAATCGAGGCCGGCAAAAAGAAAATAGAGTGGGGAAGCCAGATACGTTCGTACGTGTTTGACGACCGTCGTGTGAAAGACCATCGCACCGGATTCCAGACAAGCGACGTGGGCGGAGTTATGGACGGAAATATCGACGGATTCATAAAAGCCTACCTTATGGAGTTTGCCGACTCTAACGATGCAGTGTAAAAGTGTTGAACCAATTATAAATCAAATGTCATGAGTGAACGTAGAAAGAAAAGGATCAGCGAGAACCAGAAAAAGCAGGCGCGCCAGGCCGGAAGAATCGTAAACGGAATATTCGTTGTGCTTATAGCCCTAATGGTAGTGTGCATAGTGCTTGCTGCTTTTCTGTCAGACTGATGCCGGCCGACATTTGCTCATAAACGGAAAGTAGGAATATGTCGGTAGAGATAGAACACAAATTCCTCGTGCGCGGGGAATATAAGACTTTTGCGTCTTCGTCAAGTCATATCAAGCAGGGCTATATATGCAGCGGGCGCGGCCGCACGGTGCGTGTGCGCATACGCGACGGCCGCGGCTTTCTGACAATCAAGGGCCCGTCGTTCGACGGTGGACTGTCACGCTATGAGTTCGAAAAGGAAATAACTCTCGATGAAGCAGAAAGTCTTATGCAGCTTTGCGAACCCGGAATAATCGACAAGCGCCGCTATCTGGTGCCTTTTGCTGGACATACGTTTGAAGTGGATGAGTTCTATGGCGAAAACGAAGGGCTTACGATGGCCGAAGTCGAACTTTCGAGCGCCGGTGAAGCGTTTGAAAAGCCAGCGTTTATCGGCCGCGAGGTAACGGGCGATCGCCGTTTCTACAATTCGTCGCTTCGCGTGCTTCCTTTCCGCGACTGGAAGCACGAACTGCCGGAGTTCAGCGAAAGCTGACAGCCCGGGCCTGGCGGCGTTTACGCTATCGTGACCAGCGTTGCGCCGAAACCGTATTCCTGAAACGAAGCGTCCTGCGTGCGGCATGCGGGGTAGCGGTGTTTCAGCTCGCGCAGCAACTTGGCGCGCAACACGCCGTCGCCTTTGCCGTGGATGAATACTATGCGTGTACCTTTCTTGTTTTTGTATTTCTCCATTGTGTTGCGCACTTCAAGCATCTGGCGGTTGAGGATGTCGGCATTTGTCAGTCCTTCCTTGGAGTCGAACAGCGCATAGTCGTGAAGGTTTACCTCGATTTCGTTTCCGTTTTTCTTTTGCGCTGTAGTCTGTGCCGGGCGTTTGGGCTCGTTTTCCGGCTTGCTTCCCATGAGGGCTTCGCGTATTTGCCCGGCATCGGCAAATATGCTGCGCACCGGGGCGTCGTCTTTTACGGCATCTATCAGAAGAACCGGCTCTTCGAAGAAAAACGTCTGCTTGAAAGCTCCTGCCTTGTAGAATTTTGTGCCGTCGATGCGCATCTCAACGCTGATGGCAGGCTTGATGTCGAATGTCTTTTCGCGTTTGTAGGCAATCAGCTGCAGTGCCACTCTTGCTATTTCGTCGATTTGCCGGCGGTTTATTTCCTCGACGAATTCCTTTGTGTTCGGCTCCAATGTGCCTCCGAAGCGCGCACGCCAGGCATTCCCCTGTGCCGAAAGCCATGTGAGGGTGATGAAGTAATTGCTGTCGTTTATAATGTATGCCTCGAATGTGGTGTCTACCATATTGTCGGGCGTAGTAGGCACGAAAGCAAGATACACGTTCAGTTTTTCGCCGCCGCGTCTCTCCGAAACGGCGCTTTGCAGGCCGGACCCGCTGCCCGACGGCCCCCGCTGCTTCGGCTCTGAACCGGCGGCGGGCTTTTGCGTTGCAAGCTGCGCCTTGGCTTTTGCTTTAGCCTTGTCCCAGGTGCCGCCGTCGTAGTTCTCGCCGCCTACTACAACCACTTCGCTTATTGGCATCGGTATTTCAAAACCGTCGTTGTCTTCCACTAGCACCGTGTTCTTGTCGGGAAATCCCGAGACACGGCCGCCGCCAACTTCCTTCAAAAACCTTACTGTATCTCCTATTTTCATTGATGCAGATGTGTTTTGCACGGCAAAAGTAGTGAATTATTGATATATAAGCCAACGGGCGGCTTTATTTGACGTTTTTGAAAGCGAAAGTTAGTTGGTACAAAAAGCGCAGGAGGGAAACAGTTAAGTTTCCCTCCTGCTGGATATTGCGTAGTTAATGGCAGTGTTATTTTGCCTTCCAGTCGCTTAGGTCTTGGGGATTTTCGATGTACGAAGGAATCTTCTCGAAAATCTTCCTAATGCGGTTCATATCGAACTTGGTGGTGCGGTCGTAGAAATAAATGCCGTTCTTTTCCTGCTCCACGTCGGTGAGCTGTGTATAGCAGAAGCCAACTATGTGCTTGCATGCCTTGATGGCGTCAATCTGCTTGTCAAGGATGTTGTAGAAGTCTTCGATTTTGTCGATATTGCTGCCGTATCCCCACGAAGAAGAGCGTTCCGATTCCTTAATCCAGGGCAGTCCGCCGAATTCGTCAACCATGTAGGGCTGGCCATTGTATTTTGCGAGGTATTCTTTCTTGGGCTCGTTGCGGTAGGGTTCCACGCCAGGTTTAAAGGTATGGTTTTCGATCAGCTTGTCAGCATCGCGCGTATAATCGTGCACACTCCAGATATCTGTTGCAATGTGTCCGTCGCCACTGGCGTCATTCACTGGGCGGGTGGCATCCATAGCCTTGGTCAATGC
>CAVFSQ010000189.1:0-2405 GCA_963625145.1 Bacteroidaceae bacterium
TGCATTGCATGACTCTCGCATCACTCGAAATGTCGGATGAACCAAAACAAATACCTTTACTGGGTTGACGGCAACGCTTCGGAATCTGCCGTCTACCTTCCTATGACCAGCACCGACAGCGTTCATCAGGTGCTCACATCCATCGGCAACGGCAAATTCCTTATAGCCAATACCAAGAATGCCAACCCCTACTATCCCCTTTCGAACAACAACGGCACAGGCATCAGCGGCAGCTTGGCGCCTACCGATACCCTCACCGAGCAGTCGTGGATAACATTCGTTGAAGCCGACTCCAGCAATGTTGCCATCCTGCTTGCAAACCATAAGAAGGAACCCGCAATCATCACGCTCCTCGACTCGCTCAAGGACTTGCGCATGAATGTGTTCAACCTCAAGACTCCCACCAACGGTCTCATAACCGACAGCAAACAGCTCTCCAGCAACTGCGCATGGAACTCCACTTGCTCGGTAGCCACGCTCATCGACGGCAAGTCGAATAGCTACTTCCACTCCACCACTGCCATGAGCATCTACAAGCAGGAAGAGTATCTGCAGATAAAGCTCGACAGCGTTGAAGTGTCGAAATTCATCATCGAATACACCGGCCGCGGCGACGGCGAAGAGCTCAAGAGCGCTCTCGAAGCAGTGAAGGCTCTCTATCAGGACCGCAACGGACTTGAAAAACTCGTGGAGAAAGCCGAGACTCTCATCGAGAACACCACTACCGGCGACTACTTCGGCCAGCTCGAAGACGAAACCCTGCTCGAAAGCCTCGAAGAAGCTGCCAACGCTGCCAAGGTTACCACAAGCAGCACTGAAGAATTCAAGACTCTTTGGAGCAACCTTGAAAACGGCATCGAAGCTGTTTACGACGGCATCATCAACAACATCCGCAAGGCTCTCGTAGAGGCTAAGGAAACAGTTGACGTATACACCGTAGACGGCGTGCTCGTGAAGCGCAACGTGAAGGCTGCGAAGGCAACCGCAGGTCTGCCCAAGGACATATACATCGTAGGAAAGAACAAGGTGCTCGTGAAATAAGCACTGAAGCCCAAATAACTCAGGGCGTGCCCTGCTGCTCCGCGCAGCAGAGCACGCTTGCTGTATGTATAACACCGTGAGCCGCGAGCTAACTGATGCTGCTAGTCAGCAATAAGATGCGGTAGTAACTTCATCCTTGAAGAGGGCGAACTGTTTTTTGAAGTGGGAGCTTTGGTTTTGAATTTCAATAGACTTTTGGGGCGCGCTATGCGTATACAATTTCAGCTATGCCGGGCCAAATCAATTTCGTCTATGGGCTTTTCACATCACGTCGGCCATAAGCCTTTCAAAAGCAGGAATTACCATACCTCCGCGCACCACCGCAAGCAATCTCTTGCTTTCGAGCGCATGAAGCATGCGCGAGACATTCAAACGCGTTTCGCCTATCTGCCAGGCAAGGTCCACCATCCGGCACTTCAGCGTTTTCGTTCCCACGGTGCGCAACATCTGCCGTGCAAACAGGGCCGTCATCCGTGCTTCGGGAGTAGCGGCATTGCTGCCACGCATGCGGTTTTCATATTCCTGTGCCCGCGAACTGAGCATATTTACGAAATTGAAGCGGAACACTTCGTTTACCAGCATACTATTCACCACCAGCGTTTTCGGCAGGCGCAGGCAAACGCAGTTGCCCGCGGCGGCAGTGTAAGTGCGCGTGTAGGTAGTATGGAGCCCGAAAAGGCATTGCGGTTCAATGACGGCAGGCGCCTTCACCGTTTCGCGCAAGGCAAAGCGGCTGCCGCAGAAAGTGGTGGTGGCTTCCAACTCTCCTTCCAGCAAAAAAGCCAGCGAGCGGCATTGCTCGCCTGCGTCGATCAGAGCCGTGCCCCGACGCACTATGCCCACAGCCTGCCCCGCCGCTTCGCAGATGCCAGCCAGCGTCAAGCCGTCTATTCCCAGGAATAGCGGTATCGATGCCAGCTGTTCGTAACTCAGGTGCTTCATTTCCGCGGGGTTTTGTCGGAACCCATGAACTTCGCCACACCGGGCGTAGTCCATACGGCATATTCTCCCTTATTGTCGGAATATATAAAATAGGCATTGAGTTCGGGATGCCGCTTCAGAACTTGTTTTGCAGAATCGACGCCCAGCACCATGAATGCCGTGGCGTAGGCATCGGCAGTGGCACAGTGGGGCGCTATCACCGTGGATGACAAAAGCGTGTGCTGCACGGGATATCCAGTGCGCGGGTCGATGGTGTGGGCATAGCGCCGCCCGTCGCGGCAGTAAAAGCGGCGGTAGTTGCCACTTGTGGCCACCGCGCAATCAGTAAGTTGAAGCACTGTAGCCACGGCGGCCGTAGCCGTAGAAGTGCTGTCGTCGTCTGGGCGGTTGATACCCACGCTCCACGGGGCTTTCTTTTCGTT
>CAVFSQ010000189.1:2415-3308 GCA_963625145.1 Bacteroidaceae bacterium
CGTTTACTCCGCGCGCCACTATTTCGCCGCCTATTTCGATGAGATAATTGTCGATGCCGAGACTGCCGAAAAGCGAAGCCACCACATCGCAGGCATAGCCTTTAGCAATGGCGCTGCAATCGAGCTGTGTTGCCGGATTGCGCTTCATCACTCTCCCGCCGGGCGACAGTTTCACACTGCGCCATCCCACAGTGGACAGCAACTGCGCCACCCGTTCGGGCGAAACACTGTCCTGGTGCGAGAACCCGAATCCCCACAAATTGACAAGCGGCGCCACGGTGATATCGAAAGCGCCCTGCGTCTCGGCCGACACTTCGCGGGCAATGCTGAACACCGTGCGGAACATGGAGTCCACCCTCACGTCGCGGTTGTTGTTCACTGCCGTTATAATGCTTTTTGAATTGAAAGGCGAAAGCGAGGCGTCTACCGCTGCCAGCCGTTTTTCGATTTCGGGCTGCAGGCTGCGCGGATACTCATATTTAATATGGTAGAAAGTGCCGAACACCTGCCCCTCGTCGGCAATATATCTGCCTGCGCCGCACCCCGCCAGGGATAAAACTCCCGCTGCCAGGGCTATTATTGCAAAGGTGGCAAATGCCGCAAACGTGTGTCTGCTTTTCATTTCGAATGGCTTTTATACTGGTTTTTATCTTAAAATAAGGGCTTTCATGCCCAGAAGAATCAGTATGATTCCGCCGAAAAGTTCGGCATTGAAGCTGAAGCGCCTTCCTGCCACAGCGCCGATGTACTTACCCGCCAGGGCAAGCACAAAACTTCCGGCAGCAATAATAGCCAAAGGCACGGCAACCTGCGAAGCAGTCTCGAGCCCCCCGCACGTGAATGTTACCCCTACGGCCATGGCGTCGATGCTGGTAACCACTGCCAGGTAGAGC
>CAVFSQ010000190.1:0-2896 GCA_963625145.1 Bacteroidaceae bacterium
CATCCGCCCTGCACAATAAAGATTAAAATAACGCCGGCAATGGGAGTTGTAAAATATTTATTCCTATTTTTGCTGCAGAACATAAACATAAAACCATAATAACAATGAGAAAGTCAATGAGAAATTCAATACAGTTACTTGCAATCATGTCGGCTGTTCTTGTATTGGGCAGTTGTGCAAGCAAAAAAAGCCTGGAAAGTTGCCAGAACGAAAACAAGGTGCTTTCTACCAATATACAGAACACCAAAGACAAGCTTGCCGAAGTGCGTTCCGAATTGGCGGCGAGCAAGGCCCGCGTTACAAGTCTTGAGGAGCAGCTGTCACAGGCACGATCCGATTTCGAAAAGCTGCAGTCGTCGCTCGACAAAAGCCTCACCGCAGGAAGTCAGACTAACTTGAACATCTCGAAGCTCGTTGACCAGATAAACGAATCAAACCAGTATATTCGTCATCTGGTGGAAGTGAAAAGCAAGAGCGATTCCCTCAACATGGTGCTTACCAACAACCTCACGCGCTCGCTTTCGCAATCGGAGCAAAAGGAAGTGAACGTCCAGGTGCTCAAGGGAGTGGTTTACATTTCGCTTGCCGACAATATGCTCTATAAGAGCGGCAGCTATGAAATCAACGACCGCGCTGCCGAAACTCTCGAGAAGATTGCCAAAATAATACAGGACTACAAGGATTACGATGTGCTGGTAGAGGGCAACACCGACAACGTGCCCATTTCGCGGCAGAACATTCGCAACAATTGGGACCTCAGCTGTCTTAGGGCATCCAGCGTGGTGCAATATCTGCAGAACAACTACGGAGTGGACCCCAAACGGCTTACTGCCGGTGGACGCGGAGAGTATAATCCGCTTACTGGCAACGACTCTGAGCTTGGCAAGCAGCGTAACCGCAGAACACAAATAATCATTACCCCGAAACTCGACCAGTTTATGGAACTCATAGAAAAGGCTCCGGGAAACGACAATCAGTAATCTTTCCGGAGCAATAATTCCCTGTATAATTTTGTGCCCGTTAGTCCATTAAGCGACTGATGGGCACAAATCATATTGAAACGGCAGAAGCAACACGCGAAAATTGCTTAACTTTGTAGTCGAAACCATTGACGTGCGACACATGAAGTTCAGAACCGAAATTGAAACCACAAACAACGGTTTGAATCTCGAAGCGGGAGACGCTGTCGTACTTCTTGGCTCATGTTTTTCCAATGAAATCGGAAAACGCCTGGCCTGTGACAAGTTCAATTGCCTTGTCAATCCTTTCGGAACCCTTTACAATCCACTTTCCATTGCCCAGGCGCTGGAAATATTGCTTGGCAAGGCAAACGAAACCGCTGCCAGGCTTTCAGATTCAGCGTTTACGGCTGACGGGCAATGGTATAGTTGGATATTTGGCACGGGATACAGTGCCGATACCCGTGGGGAACTGTTGCAGAAAACCGAAGCGGCAGTCAAACGTGCATCTTTGGCTTTGCTCAATGCCCGGCTGCTGGCTGTTACCTTCGGCACAAGTCGCGCTTATTTCCTGGGGAACAGCTCCGACTGCCTCGTTGCCAACTGTCACCGCCAGCCGGCAAGTGTGTTCGAAGAGCGGGATACGGGTATAAGCCAGGCCGTAGAACGTCTTAGTGCAGCGCTGAATCTTTTGTTTGCAGTGAATAGCCGCATCGCCATAGTGTTTACCGTCAGTCCCTACCGCTACCTTCACTATGGCATGCACAACTCCAATTTGGGCAAGGCAAAGCTGATGCTCGTGTCCGAAGAACTTGTGGAGCGCTACAACGGGCGCTGCTGCTATTTCCCCTCGTTTGAGATTCTCAACGACGAATTGCGAGACTACCGTTTCTATGCCCCCGATATGGTGCATCCTTCGCAGCAAGCTGCCGACTATATTTACACGAAGTTTGCTGAGGCTAGTTTTGCCGGTAGCGCACACTCGTTTGTGCACGAATGGGGGGCAGTTGCAAAGGCTTTAAGCCACCGCCCCAACAACAGCCATAGTGCGCAATATCTGGCCCTGTTGCGGAATACGCTTGACAAAATAAACTGTCTGTCTGCCAAATATCCGCAGGTAGACTTCCACGAAGAACGAAACAATATTTCCCAAATACTATCACAAGAACCATAAAGCGAATTACGTCATGAAATACAGAATAGACGAAATCGTAATGCTCACAGGCGCACGCCGCTACGGAAGTGCTGCAACAAAGGTAAAATGGCTGCTTACCGACAGCCGTTCGCTTGTGTTCCCCGATACTACACTTTTCTTTGCCATTCACACTTCTTCCGGCGACGGGCACGACTATATTGACGAACTTTTCAGCCGTGGAGTGAGAAGTTTCATGGCTTCTGCACTTCCCGAAGACTATGCGACGAAATACCCCGAGGCCGTGTTTCTTGTGGTGCCTTCGCCGCTGAAAGCGTTGCAGCGCCTGGCAGAGCGCCATCGCGAGCGCTTCAATATCCCAGTAATAGGCATTACTGGCAGCAACGGGAAGACAATGGTCAAGGAGTGGATTAACCAGCTTATTTCGCCGATGATAGTAA
The DNA here is from genome assembly GCA_963625145.1 of Bacteroidaceae bacterium. Taxonomy (GTDB): domain Bacteria; phylum Bacteroidota; class Bacteroidia; order Bacteroidales; family Bacteroidaceae; genus UBA6398. The sequence goes on from CAVFSQ010000190.1 coordinate 2,553, forward strand.
CGACGCGCTCTCCCCGCAGTTACAATTCCCAAATAGGAGTCCCGCTTTCGGTAATGAATCTGAGCGAACAGACTCAAATCGGCATTTTTGAAGCGGGCATATCCCAACCCGGGGAAATGGAATCTTTGCGCGAAGTGATGCAGCCCACAATAGGGGTGCTGACTAACCTCGGCAATGCGCATCAGGAAAACTTCGGCAGTCTGGAAGAGAAGTGTTTGGAAAAACTTCGGCTCTTCAAGGATTGCGATGTCTTGGTTTACTGTTGCGACGACGCCATTGTGCAGAAATGTGTAACCATAGCCAAGCCGTCGCGCCATTTGCTTGCATGGTCTATGCGCAATGCG
>CAVFSQ010000190.1:2944-3305 GCA_963625145.1 Bacteroidaceae bacterium
TGCGGAAGCTCCTGTTTTTGTGAAATCCGTAAGCCGCCTTGCCGACTGCACCGATATCGCTTACTGCTATCGCGGTGTTCAGGCTGCCTATCGCATTCCCTTTATCGATAATGCATCGGTTACCGCCAGCATACATTGCCTTGCCATCTGCCTGTACCTGGGCCTTGACATCAATGCGGTGCACAAGGGCATGCAGGGCCTCGAACCTATCGCAATGCGGCTGGAACTCACGCAAGGCGCTTCGGGGTGCACGGTTATTAACGACACGTACAACGCCGATGTGAATTCGCTGGATATTGCCCTCGACTTTCTCAACCGGCGCTCTGCCGACAATCCCGAAAGCCGCGTGGTGATTCTCAGT
>CAVFSQ010000191.1:0-3262 GCA_963625145.1 Bacteroidaceae bacterium
GGGCATAGTAGGCGCGCACATTTTTGTCGCCTTTGTCGCATACCACAATGGAGTCGTCGTTGAGCGAAACGATTTTGACTGTGTCGTTGGAGCCAATGATTAATTCGCCGTTGAATATGGAGTATTTCATATTGAAGCGGTTCAGCAGTGAGAGGTTATACCCTTTTACCAAAACTAATCCGTCTTCTCCCTTGCGCTTCGTTATGGCGAAAGTATCGCCTTCTTCGATGTAGCCAAAGAGTTCCCCATAACCTTCTTCGTCTTCCTTGTCCACATACAGGGTGTCGCCCTGCATCGTGCACAGTCCGAGCACGCTCATGCCGCTTTCTATGGCTATGCCGTATATTGTGGAGTCTTCGGCAACAATTGGCGTGCTGACGGTGTCTGCTTCAGGCGTTTCTATGGGCTTTTTGTTAGTGTTGTTGCATTGCGTGGTGAGTAGTATGGCCAATGTGAATAATGATATAGCCAATAATTTTTTTGTCATGTCGTATGTCTGTAAAATTTATGCAAAGGTAATCTATTCTCTCTAAAAATGACGGTAAACCATGATGCTTTCCAAGTGAATATTGCTACCTTTGCCATTATTTATTTGACCTATGATGCATAAGACTTACAAAACGAGCGGTACATGCTCGGCATTCATTGATTTCGACATAGACGATAATGGTAATATTCGCAATTTGAAGTTTACGGGAGGGTGTAGCGGCAATACCCAGGGCTTTGAAAAACTGTGTGAAGGCCAGAAAGCCGAAGATGTGATGCTAAGACTTAAAGGCATTCTTTGCAAGCAAAAGGGAACAAGCTGCCCCGATCAACTTTCCCGGGCTATTGCTGAAGTACTGGAAAGCAAATGATGATGTTTGATTATCGTAGAAGTAAATGGAAAGCATAAACACTGAATTGTTCAAGACACGGCGTAGCGTGCGCAGTTTTGTGGCAGACCGCATGCCGCCTAGGCAGCTTGTCAACGAGATTATAGAAGCGGGAACATACGCCCCCACTGGGCGCGGCAAGCAGTCGCCCGTTATAATAGCAGTTACCAACAAGGGCGTTCGCGACAAGCTTTCTAAAATGAACGCTGAAATTTTAGGAACGTCAGGCGACCCTTTTTATGGAGCTCCGGTAGTTCTTGTAGTGCTCGCTTTGCGCAGTATCCCTACTTATTTGTACGATGGCTCGCTTGTTATGGGCAATCTTTTGAATGCTGCAAATGCTGTGGGGCTGGGAAGTTGCTGGATTCATCGGGCCAAGGAAATATTCGATTCTCAGGAAGGCAAAAAAATGCTTCGGGAGTGGGGGCTGGAAGGTGATTACGAAGGAATAGGCAATTGCGTAGTGGGGTATGCCGCTGCGCCGGCTAATCCTCCTGCACCAAGAAAGCCGGGATATGTGATTCGTGTAGAATAGCTTTTGGGCCTTTATTAATCATCGCCGGGGGCATCTGCAGGCATCGGGTTCTTGAGAATCATTTCCTCTTCCTTGATTTTTTGGTACCGCATCATAAGTTCTGCAGATTTGTTCTCATCTGTCGCAATTTCTGGTTTGGCGAGTTCGGCAAGCAACCGATTCCCTTCGTCTTCCAGATAAGTCAGCTTGAAGTCGACAAGTAAATCGCGAACAGATTCGTAGACATAGTCTTCCGGTTTCCTTACAATCTTGGAATTTTGGGCGGAAAGGTGATACTTTTCGCATTCGAGCGCTGCGGCTGTCTTGCTTATATTTTGGTCGGGGTGGTAGAGAAAATATGTTCGCGGTACAAATTCTTGTTCGCGGCAGTGCTTTACTGCTTCTTGCATAATCGTTTTGAATTCGGGACGCGAAAACCGCATGCCGTCTTGGTCGAGTGTCATTTGTATGAACTCGATAGTATTGATAGGAATCCTTTCATCGCCGTTTTCTATATCGCCGAGGTCTTGTGTCCCGTACAGGAGTATCGACTTGATAAGTGCCTGCTCGCATATTTCAAGTCTTGTGAGCGGGCGTTGCGGCTGCATGTATGCGGGCGTTGCGGGTGCGCTTCCTTTTTGTTGTATTTCTTTGTCCTGGTCAGCGTCTGAGTGCAATCGCTCGGCTTCCCGCTCTTTTTCGCGCTCTTGTTCTATTCGCTTCCCGCGCTTTACCTTGGCCACGGCCTCCACTAAAAGACTTTCGTCGATATTCATTGTCTGGCTGCATTCTTTAATATACATGGAGCACAGTATTTTGTCGGGAATCTGGGCTATGCTTGTCACGATTTCATCAGTCAACGTGGCTCGGCTGACTGGATCGTCAGTGCTTTCGCTCATGAAAAGCTCGGTTTTGAAGCGTATGAAATCAGTTTGGTGCGAATTTATGTATTCGCGGTATTCTTCTGCATTGTGTTTCCGGGCAAAACTGTCGGGGTCATCGCCGTCGGGTAATAATAAAACTTTTACATTCATGCCTTCGGCCAATAGCATGTCTATTCCGCGGATTGACGCTTTTATGCCTGCTCGGTCGCCGTCGTACAACACCGTAATGTTTTTTGTAAATCTGCGTATAAGCCTTATTTGTCCGGGAGTTAGCGAAGTGCCCGATGAAGCTACTACGTTGCCTATGCCGCTTTGGTGCATTGAGATTACATCGGTGTATCCTTCTACCAGATAGCAACGGTCTTCTTTCTGTATATGCCTTTTGGCGAGGAATATGCCGTAAAGTTCGTTGCGCTTGTTGTAGATGTCAGATTCAGGGGAGTTGACATATTTTGCTATGTTTTTGTCTGTAGTGAGGATTCTTCCTCCGAATGCAACAATTTTCCCACCCACGGTGTGTACGGGAAAAATTACGCGTCCTGCAAAGCGGCCAATTAGTTTGCCGTCATCGCGCTTGTAACACAAACCGGTTTTAAGCAGAAACTCTTCGTGAAAGCCCTTGGCTATTGCTGCTTCTGCAAAGGCAGTGCGCTGCTTTAGCGCAAAACCAAGACCGAATTCCCGTATAGTGTCGTCCCTGAAACCGCGGCTTCGGAAATATTCCATTCCCACCGCGATACCGTCGGGATTGGTATGCAGGATGTTTTGGAAGTATTCTGCGGCCCAGGTGTTGAGGGCAAACATGCTTTCGCGTACATTCTGCGCTTCACGCTCTTCGTCGGTCATTTCCTTCTCGTGTATCTCGATGTGGTATTTAGCCGCAAGCCACCGTATGGCTTCGGGAAAGGAAATCTGTTCGTGCTCCATGAGAAAATGTACAACGTTGCCGCCTTTGCCGCATGAGAAACATTTGCATATTCCCCGCGCAG
>CAVFSQ010000192.1:0-1070 GCA_963625145.1 Bacteroidaceae bacterium
GTTCATTATATTCGTTACTCCCGTAGGCCCGTACTTCAAAGGTGGCTTTGCCAGTTCAAACTATGTCATCATACGCGAGTTCGACCGTGCTGCGCCGCTCGGCACCGGGCGGTATAAAGTGGGAGGCAACTACGCTGCCAGCCTTATGGCCAACAAGATAGCGCACGACAAAGGCTATTCGTGCGAATTCTATCTCGATGCCAAGGAAAAGAAATATATAGACGAATGCGGCGCCGCAAATTTCTTCGGAATCAAAAACAACACCTATATCACCCCCAAGTCAACATCGGTACTGCCGTCAATCACCAATAACAGTCTTCAGCAGCTTGCGCTCGACCTCGGCCTTAAAGTGGAAGTCCGCCCCATTCCAGAAGAGGAGCTCACCACTTTCGAAGAAGCCGGTGCTTGCGGAACGGCGGCAGTAATCAGTCCAATCGAAAGAATTGACGACTTGGAGAACAACAAGAGCTACGTAATCAGCAAAGACGGCAAGCCAGGCCCGTGGAGCACCAAACTCTACCATGCGTTGCGTGCAATACAGCTTGGTGAAGCGCCCGACACCCATAATTGGGTTACCGTGCTAGACTGATATTTCATTTTAGAAAATACTATTCAACATATTTTTAACACATTTTAAAACACAAAACAATGAGAACATTCAAAGAAACCAAGGACGCGGCTCTTGACGCACTCAAAGGCAAATGGGGAAACTATTGCTGCATCACTCTAATCTATTTTATAATAACCGGTATCATTTCGAACATTCCTTATCTGTTCGGGAAAACCAATATAATCGGTATAGTATGTTGCGTCTTGATTTGTTTGGCCTTATTGCCGCCCTTGGCATATAGCCTGACGGTGATTTTCCTCAAGGCCTACCGAGGAATCGACAGCAAAATCGCTGATTTGTTCAACGGCTACAAAGATTTCGTGAGAATATTCCTCACCATGTTTCTAAAAGGCATATACATCTTATTATGGTCTTTGCTCTTAGTAATACCTGGCATTGTAAAGGCGATTTCCTACACCATGACAGAATTAGTGCTCAACGACAATCCCGAGTTAAAATA
>CAVFSQ010000192.1:1080-3250 GCA_963625145.1 Bacteroidaceae bacterium
GACTATTTCCTGTTCGCCCTAAGTTTTATTGGATGGGTAATTTTGTGCATGATGACATTCGGTATCGGCTATTTCTGGCTCATACCTTATTTCCACACAGCAAAAGCCGGTTTCTACAACGACCTGCTGGCTGAAGAAGGAAGAAATGGAGCGGGAAATATAGAAAACGAGCCGCAACCGGAAATATTGCCGGCAGAATAACGCAGTTTGCAAACATACATACGACGGGCGCCTTAAAATGCGCCCGTCTTTTTTTTCTGAACTCAAATAGCTAACTTTGCAATGGTTCAAAAACAACGACAAGCAATATGGGAAAGAACAAACTCGCGAAATTTGCCGACATGCAGACATACCCAAACGTTTACGAATATCCGTTCCACACGCTGGAAAATGCAGTATGCCCGCTTCGCGGAAAATGGAATGACGAAGTTTTCAAAAATCCCAATCCCATTACCCTAGAATTAGGCTGCGGCCGCGGTGAATACGCGGTGGGGCTGGCAAAAGCCTTTCCCCGTCGCAACTTCATAGGGGTTGACATAAAAGGGGCGCGCATGTGGACAGGAGCCACACAAGCCCTCAACGATAGAATCGGCAATGCGGCCTTTCTGCGTAGCGAAATCGAAAACATCGACCGACTCTTCGCCCCAGGAGAAGTTGATGAAATATGGCTTACATTCAGTGACCCGCAGATGAAACGCGCGCAGAAACGCATGACCTCGACTTATTTTCTCGAAAGGTATCGTAGGATAATGAAAGACGGCGGCATCGTCAATGTCAAGACTGACAGCAATTTCCTTTTTACCTACACAAAATATGTGGTAAACGAGAATCACCTGCCGCTTATATGCGTATGCGACAACATATACGCTGAAGGCGCACAAGTTTCCCTCGAAGTGACCTCGCTGCATACCTACTACGAGCAACAATGGCACGGCAGAGGAATCGATATAAAATTCATCAGTTTCAGGTTGCCTCAGGTAGGCGCACTTAATGAGCCGGAAGTTGAGATTCCGCTCGACACCTACCGGAGCTACAACCGCCAGAAACGTTCATCACTCGAAACATCGAAATAACAGCATAACAATGGAAATATACCCCAAACTAATAACCGAAGCGCTCGAAAAAGTGCGCTACCCGGGAACGGGAAAGAATATCGTAGAGGCCGGAATGGTTGAAGACAACATCCGCATAGCCGGCAACAAAGTGTCGTTCTCGATAATATTTCCCAAGGAAACCGACCCGTTCATAAAGTCGGTGACGCGCGCAGCCGAAGCGGCACTCAAAACCTACGTCAGCAAGGAGATTGAAGCGGAAATTAGCGTAAAGAAAGCAGAAGTTTCCCAAAAGCAGGAGCCTATTCTGCCGAACATAAAGAACATAATTGCCGTATCGTCGGGCAAAGGCGGCGTAGGCAAATCCACGGTGGCTGCCAACATTGCCGTGGCCCTGGCCATGAAGGGCTACAGCGTGGGACTACTCGATGCCGATATATTCGGCCCGTCAATGCCCAAGATGTTCCAACTTGAGAATTTCCAGCCTTTCGGCGAGAATATCAACGGCAAGCAGCTTATAATCCCCGCCGAAAAATACAACGTGAGGATGCTTTCAATAGGATTCTTCGTCAACCCGCAAACCGCCACACTATGGCGCGGTTCGATGGCCAGCAATGCATTGAAGCAACTGATTTTCGAAGCCGACTGGGGCAATTTAGACTATTTCATTCTCGACACGCCTCCCGGCACAAGCGACATACACCTCACGCTATTGCAGTCAATTCCGATTACTGGTGCCGTGATAGTGAGCACACCGCAGCAAGTGGCCCTCGCCGATGCCCGCAAGGGCATTGACATGTACCGCAACGAACATGTGAACGTACCCATCCTCGGTTTGGTAGAAAACATGTCGTGGTTCACGCCTGCCGAACTGCCCGAAAACCGCTATTACATATTCGGCAAAGGTGGCGTTGCAGCACTTTCGCAGGAGACTGGGATTCCCGTCCTGGGCGAAGTTCCGTTGGTGCAGGCCGTTTGCGACAGCGGTGACAAAGGTGAGCCTATCGCCACGCACAAAGACAGCATAATGGGCATGGCTTTTGCCAAACTGGCCGACAAAGTGGTGGAAGCCACAGAGAAGCGTAACAGAGAACTTCCGCCCACCCAACCCGTAGGAG
>CAVFSQ010000193.1:0-3250 GCA_963625145.1 Bacteroidaceae bacterium
AAGTAGGACCGAGCCCTGAGCACCGCTACATCGGCTACACGGCTTTCGTAGAAACCGACAGCGTATTCGAGCAGCAATGGAATATTCCGCAGCCCATTTTAGACGAAAACAAAAACGTAACCAACTACGAAGAAATCGAAGCTAAATTCATCGAGAAATGCAAAGAGGCATATCCCGAGGCCACAAGCTATGACTTTACAAGCACCGACAATGCCGTGAACCGCTTCATTTCCTACCATCTTCTGCCCGAGCGCATCACATGGAACAAACTCGTAGTGCACCACAACGAACTTGGTTACGCCTACAACAATCCCTCAGCGCTGAGCATCAACTGCTGGGAATACTACGAGACAATGGGTTTGCCGCGCCGCCTGATGAAGCTCACCGAAGGCAAAAGCACCGACGGCATCCGCATCAACCGCTACAGCACCTACGACAATGAATTCTTCGGAACTTACGAAGAGCTCACCGTTCCGCGTCCCGGAGCAAAAGTCTACCAACTCAACGGCGGCAATGCCACCAATGCACTCAACGGCTTCTACTACACCGTAGACGAAGTGCTTGTTTACGACAAAGATGTGCCCGGCACCGTGCTCAACGAACGCCTGCGCTTCGATTTCGCGTCCATCTGCCCCGAACTCATGACCAACGGTCTGAGGCAAGTGGAAGACAACACATGGCGATTCATCCCGTCGGGCTTCCTGTCTACTTTCTGGTATACCGACGACACAAAATGGCGCTACGTGCCCTACCACACCGACACGCAGTTCAACATGCAGGGCGACGAAATCAACATCATCGGGCAATACGACCTTACATTCAAGTTGCCGCCCGTGCCCTACGACGGAACTTGGGAACTTCGCCTTTGCGCACCCGAAATCGAGCATTTCGGAATGTTCCAAGTGTATCTCGGCACCGACCGCGAGAACCCCACTGCAATCGGACTGCCGCTTGACTTCCGCCTAAGGGCCAGCAATCCCACCATTGGCTGGGTAAAAGACCCCGCCGACAACGACCTTACAAAAATACGCGAGATCGACAAAAGCATGCGCCAGCACGGCTATATGAAAAACAACAAGCACAACGGCCAGCCTGCCAACGGCGGCGTGGTAAGCTTCCCCATGCGCTCGGCAGAAGGCGACTATATACGTCTGCGCAAGATTCTATGGAGCGGACTCATGGAAGCCGACAAGACTTATTATATAAGGATAAAGTCTGTGCTCAACAACACGCGCACCTGCTGCATGCTTGACTACTTCGAAATGGTTCCCAAATCGGTTTATGCCGGAGAGAAGGGAGAAGATCCATGGTAAATACAACTTTTCAATCATAGACGCAATTGCAGAGTGAACAGCAGCCAAAGCTTTTCACTCTGCTTTGTTTTCATCCATAATGTTGGCGAAATGTATGGCTTTTGCCGCAGAAACTTGTAAATTTGCAGATAGGAAACAAGTACACGAAACAATTCAACAATGAACAGAATAATTGACAAACAACAATACTCCGAAAAAGTATTCAAACTCGTGGTGGAAGCACCGCTGATAGCCCAATCACGGAAAGCCGGAAACTTTGTAATCGTGCGCGCAGAAGAAAAAAGCGAGCGCATTCCCCTTACAATAGCCCAAGCCGACAAGCAGCGCGGCACAATAACCTTGGTTATACAAAAGGTAGGCTATTCCACAAGCAAGATTTGCGACATGCAGCCAGGCGACTTCCTGGCCGACGTTGTGGGGCCGCTGGGAAAGGCAACCGAGATCAAGAACTACGGCACGGTAGTCTGCGCCGGCGGCGGCGTGGGCACCGCTCCCCTTCTCCCTATTGTCGAGGCGCTGAAAAAGGCGGGCAACAGAGTGATAACCGTAATCGCAGGGCGTTCAAAGGAGCTTATTATCCTCGAAAACGAAATGCGCGAATTTTCGGATGAAGTTATCATCATGACCGATGACGGCTCGTACGGCGAAAAGGGACTCGTGACGCAAGGCATCGAGATGGTAATAAACCGCGAAAAGGTTGACAAATGCTTCGCTATAGGGCCGGCAGTAATGATGAAGTTCGCCTGCATTCTTACAAAGAAATACGAAATTCCTACCGACGTTTCTCTCAACACCATAATGGTCGACGGCACGGGCATGTGCGGTGCCTGCCGCGTTACGATAGGCGGAAAGACGAAGTTCGTGTGCGTTGACGGACCGGAATTCGACGGACACGAAGTGGATTTCGACGAAATGATGATGCGCCTTAAAGCCTACCGGAGTCAGGAGAGCGAAGAAATGGAAATGCTCAACGAAGCCGCTCCAGGTGAAGGCCGCGATGCGGAATGGCGTGTGCAGTTGCGCAAAGCCGTGAAGCCGAAGGAAAGAATGCAGACCGAACGCGCCGTGATGCGCGAACTTCCCCCTGCATACCGCGCCCACAGTCTGCGCGAAGAAGTAAACCAAGGGCTCACGAGAGAACAGGCCCAAACCGAAGCAACACGATGCCTCGACTGCGCTAACCCCGGATGCGTAAAGGGCTGCCCCGTTGGCATCGACATTCCGGGCTTCATAAAGCATATAGAAATAGGTGAAATCGGGAAGGCTGCCCAGGTTTTGAAAACCACGAGCTCGCTTCCTGCCGTTTGCGGCAGAGTCTGCCCTCAGGAAAAGCAGTGCGAAGCAAACTGCATACACCTCAAGACGGGCGGCAAAGCAGTAGCCATCGGCTATCTTGAGCGTTTCGCCGCCGACTATGAGCGGGAAAACGGATGCGCTGAGCTTCCAAAGTGCAAGCCTGCAAACGGAATAAAAGTGGCAACCGTAGGGTCCGGCCCTTCGGCACTTTCCTTTGCCGGCGACATGGCAAAGAACGGTTACTCGGTTACGGTATTTGAAGCGCTGCACGAAATCGGCGGCGTGCTGAAATACGGCATCCCCGAATTCCGCTTGCCAAACAAAATCGTGGATGCGGAAATCGAAAACCTGCGCAAGATTGGTGTGGAATTTGTGAAAGACTGCATCGTGGGAAAGACGATAAGCGTCGAGCAGCTTGAAGCCGAAGGTTACAAAGCCATTTTCGTGGGCAGCGGCGCAGGCCTTCCACGCTTCATGGACATTCCCGGCGAAAACTATATCAACATTCTCTCGTCGAATGAATACCTCACCCGCGTAAACCTTATGGATGCTTCGAACAAAGAATCCGCGACACCTGTCCCGATGGGTAAGCACGTGGTTGTCGTAGGCGGAGGAAACACGGCAATGGACTCGGTAAGAAC
>CAVFSQ010000194.1:0-3225 GCA_963625145.1 Bacteroidaceae bacterium
GCACTGCAATGCACACTCAAGGGCAATATGCGAAGCCGAACGGCCCATAAGCTTGATGAAATGCCAATACTTCTGGGCAGAAGCTGCATCGCGCTCAATGTTGCCGATAAGTTCGGAGTATGTCTTTGTAGCGGTGTCGAAGCCGAAGCTTGTTTCAATTTGGTCGTTCTTCAAGTCACCATCGATGGTTTTGGGGCAACCGATAACCTGTATGCCGTAGTTCTTTGCAGCGTAGTATTCTGCAAGAACGCAGGCGTTTGTGTTTGAATCGTCGCCGCCGATGATTACCAGCGCCTTGATGTTGAGTTCTTCCAGGATTTCGCGGCCCTTTTCAAACTGTTCGGTTTTTTCGAGTTTGGTGCGCCCTGAGCCTATCATGTCGAAGCCGCCGGTGTTGCGGTATGTGTCGATTATGTCGGCAGTAAGTTCCTTGTAATTGTGGTCAACGAGTCCGCCGGGGCCCATAAGGAAGCCGTACAGGCGATTTTCGGGGTTGAGGCGCTTGATGCCGTCAAACAGTCCGCAGATCACATTGTGACCGCCGGGAGCCTGGCCACCGGAAAGTATTACACCGATGTTCATGGGTTCGTTGGCTTTAGTCGTGCCGGGAACGAACTCAACAAGGGGAAGACCGTAAGTCTTGGGGAAAAGCGCCTTGATTTCGTCTTGGTTGCCTACGCTTTGTGTAGGTTCACCTTCCTTTACGTCTACGAAACCGCGAAGGGCTTTCGGAAGTTTGGGAGAATATGTCTCCCTGGCATTTTGTAATACACTTTTTATCATATCGTATATACTTGGAATATTGTTTGTCTGCTGTTGTCGTTTGCTTTTTGCCGGGGCTTTGCCGTGCGGTATTGCGTTATCGCTATTTCACAACCATGGTCTTGACGTATTTGTTAGTATGGATGCCCGTAGAGTCGCGTGACTTCAGAACCATTGTGTCACCTACCAGTGAAATGATGTCGAAAGTGTCGCCTAGCAAGGGGACTTTGTTCAGAGTGTCGGCAAGTTCGCTTTTCGAAATCACAAGCTTGCCGGTATTGATGTTCCAATTGCGGTAGCGCGTAGACTGGAGTTTCGTAGAGATTGTGCTGGCATGTCCGTCTTCGCCGAGGCTGAAACCATGGCTGGCCGGGTCGCCTATTGAATCGCCGGTAACCCATCGTCCTATGAGTGACGACAAGTCGATGGCACGCTCCACGTTTTTCCCGTCGGACGAAAGCGTGATGGCAATGCGGTCGCCGGTGAGGAAATTGCCGATTATGCGTCCGCGCCTTCGTGCTTTTACCACGCTGAAATGCTTGGGGTCGGCAGGTGGCTGTATCAAATCGAGCATGGAATCGGAACATTCGGCGCCGGCATAACCGTAAAGCACACTGTCGCCAGTTGCGAAGGAAACTTCTGTAGTGTCGCTGTTCGAAGATGCCGGAAGCGATTTTTTCCCACACGAGGCTGCAAAAAGCAGCATAAACGCCATAACGATAATGGGCTTTATGTACATTGCAAAAAAAATTACCGTTTACTATTATTATTGCGGGGCAAATTTACGGAAAATTGCCGAAATTATCGTTGCGCCGTCGGTTGTTTCAGATAAAACCCCAATTTCCCCCGATAAACCGTTAATTTTGCATTTCAAATCAATATATCGCCGGCTTACGCTGAAATTATGAATGTATATTCCATTATAGACAAATACTACTCCGACAATGCCCCGCTGCGGGAACTTCTCCTTCTTCACAGTCGTCTGGTAATGTCGAAGGCTTTGTATGCAGCTGTTCATCACCCGTCTTTGAATATCGACCTGCAGTTTGTGGCCGAAGCCTCGATGTTGCACGACATCGGGATTTTCCTCACCGATGCGCCGGGCATTCACTGTCACGGTTCCGAGCCTTATATTCGTCACGGTGTGCTTGGGGCGGAACTTCTGAGGAAAGAGCATTTGCCCGAAGCCTTTGCCCGCGTGTGCGAAAGGCACACCGGCGCCGGGCTCTCTTGCAACGATATCACAAAACAGCATTTACCGTTGGAAAACAAAGACTTGCTTCCCGAAACGATTGAGGAAAAATTGGTGTGCTATGCCGACAAGTTCTATTCGAAAAGCCATCCTACGGTAGAGAAGACCTACGAAAGGGCCATCGTGTCTCTGGCGCGTTTCGGAGAAGAAGGCGTGGCGCGTTTTCGGGAGTGGCATTCCCTCTTCGCGTAGAGCCCAGGCCCGGAAATGTGTGGGGGCAGGAAAAAAGCATCGGTCCGGTTGCCCCATGTATATCGGAATATTAGTATTTTTGCAAACCAGTTTTGAAGGATTTGTACAGCTTTGCAAGTTTTGAAAATTGATACGCGCATTTTCTCTGTGGCGGTGGTTGCTGTGATGGCAGCTGCGGCATTTGTGCCTTGCAACGCATTGATTCCCGGAGCAGAATATGAAAAGGCCGTCACTGACAGCGTGATTCCCGGCGACACATTGCGGCGCGACACCGTCATAGACTTCGGCAGCGTGGTTGCTGCCGACAGTCTTTCTGCAGATTCTACCGCGAAGAAAAAGGATGCTCTTGACGCCCCGGTTGTATATTCAGCAAGCGACTCGATTACCTATGACGCTGCATCGCGCAAGGCATATCTTTTCGGCAGCAGTGACGTTAAATACGAGAACATGGAGCTCAAGGCCCAGCGCATAGAAATGGACATGGACAGCTCGGTGGTACATGCCTACGGCGAGCAGGATTCGGTGGGCGTGTGGAGCGGTCTCCCGGTTTATACGCAAGGAAGCGAAAAGTACGACAGCGAGCGGATGAGCTTCAATTTCAAGACGAAAAAGGGGTTTATCAGCAATGTGAAGACAGAGCAGGGAGAGGGTTTCATGCAGAGCGAAAACTCGAAACGCGCAAAAGACGGAACGCTTTATCTGGAGCATGCCAAATACACTACATGTGACGCAAAGCACCCCGATTTTTATCTTGCATTGTCGCGCGCAAAGGTAAAGCCCGGAAAAGAAGTGGTTTTTGGCCCGGCATACCTTGTGGTTGCCGATGTTCCGCTCCCGCTGGCAGTTCCCTACGGTTTTTTCCCTTTCAGGAAAAAGTATTCAAGCGGCTTTTTGATGCCTACCTATGGCGATGACAGCCGCCGCGGCTTCTATTTGAGAAACGGAGGCTATTATTTTGCATTCAACGACTATTGGGATATGCGCCTTTTGGGGGAATTGTACACGAAAGGGTCGTGGGG
>CAVFSQ010000195.1:0-3220 GCA_963625145.1 Bacteroidaceae bacterium
ATGAGAGGTTGCCGCCAGTTGGATTATACAGGGCATGGAGTGAGGGAAACGGGTAATAATGCTTACTAGAAACGGTATGGCCCACTAAAATAGTAACTACATGTACGGTGATGGGAGAAGTCTGTAAAATACAAAAGTAGGAAGCAAATACCTTTTCACGATTAGCATTTACCTCCTACTCGATTTTATTGTTTGCTGTTGTTAGGGCCCGATAGGGATTTTTAATAAGCTCTTGCAACCAAAGCGCGTTTCACGGCAGGCTTGCCGCTTACCATGTCGTTGCCGAGATTATCCTGGCTGTAGCCGTAGGGAATGCAGCGTATGGTAGCCTGTGTATCTTCCTTGAGCTGCGCTTCGGTCTCTTCGGTACCGTCCCAGGGGCAAAGGAAGAATCCGCCGTCCTTAATGCGCTCCTTGAATTCATCGTAGTTGTCGCACGTATAAATGCGGCTGTCGCGTGCCTTCCTTGCTTTTTCGTAGATGTTTTTCTGCATTTCGGCAAGCAACGCCTTTATACGCTCCTCGATGCCTTCAAACGGAACTGTTTCCTTTTCGAGCGTGTCGCGACGCATTATTTCTATGGTTCCGTTTTCATAGTCGTTGTTGCCCATTACGAGTCTCACGGGAATGCCGCGGAGTTCGTAGTCGGCAAACTTGAAGCCGGGGCGCTTGGTGTCGCTGTTGTCGTATTTCACCGTGATGCCGGCAGCCTCGAGGCGTTGTTTGAGCGGAATCAGTTTTTCGTCGAACTTTTCGCGTTCGTTGTTCTTGAATATAGGCACAATCACTGTCTGTATCGGTGCAAGTTCGGGAGGCAGAACGAGTCCGTTGTCGTCGGAGTGCGACATGATCAGGGCTCCCATCAGTCGTGTGGAAACTCCCCACGACGTAGCCCATGCATATTGCGGCTTGTTGTCGCGGTCGAGGAACTGCACGTCGAAGGCACGCCCGAAATTCTGCCCCAGGAAGTGCGATGTGCCGCTTTGCAGGGCTTTGCCGTCCTGCATCATGGCTTCGATGGTATATGTGTCGAGTGCGCCGGCAAAACGCTCGGTTTCGCTCTTTACGCCTTGAATCACGGGCACAGCCATCTTGCCTTCAACGAAGTCGGCATACACCTTGAGCATAAGTTTTGCGCGCTCTTCGGCTTCTTCGCGTGTGGCGTGGGCTGTATGGCCTTCCTGCCACAGGAATTCGCTTGTGCGCAGGAACAGTCGTGTGCGCATTTCCCATCGCATCACGTTGCACCATTGGTTTACGAGAAGCGGCAGGTCGCGGTAACTGTGTATCCAGTCGCGGAATGTGTTCCAGATGATAGTCTCGGAAGTGGGGCGTATAATGAGTTCTTCTTCCAGGCGTGCTGCAGGGTCGACAACCACTCCCGAATGGTCTTCGGCCGTTTTCAGGCGGTAGTGTGTCACCACGGCGCATTCCTTGGCGAAGCCTTCCACGTGTTCGGCTTCTTTCGAAAGGAACGATTTCGGTATAAGCAATGGAAAATAGGCGTTCTGTACTCCGGTTTTCTTGAATTCGTCGTCGAGGGAGCGCTGTATCTTCTCCCATATCGCATATCCGTAGGGCTTTATTACCATGCAGCCTCTTACGTCCGACTGCTCGGCCAGGTCTGCCTTTACCACAAGTTCATTGTACCAGGCGGAGTAGTTTTCGCTGCGCTTGGTGAGTTTCGATAATTCTTTTGCCATTTTCCTGTGTAATTTTGCGCAAAATTAGTGATTTCCGGCCTAATGCAGGCAGATGGGGGCTGTTTTCTTTTGCGTGAAGGCATTGCGGGAGCCGGCTGCAATGCGCTTCCTTAAAATTTACAATTGTAAAAAAGAGCCTGATTTATTCACATATTGGTGGCGTTGTGATAAAAATGCCTAAAATAGCGCTTTTGCCGATGGCGATTGCTCTTGCCGTAAAATATTCGTTGTTATATTTGCTGCAGGTTTTCAACAAAATGGTATGCAAATGCCACTATGATGATACGGAGAAAAGTTGACATACTTTGCCTTGTGGCCACGGTGCTTGCTATGACATCGTGCTTGGAGCAATATTCCATTGTCGGCAACACAACTTTGCCTATGCTCGACGGCAAAACCCTTTACCTTAAAAACCGCACCTTGGACGGCGTTCGCAGTCTCGACTCCTGCGAAGTGATACACGGCCAGTTTTCCTTCGATGGCAAGATTGACTCTACCGTTATGGCCGAACTTTTCCTGGGCAACGTCAGTGTGATGCCCGTTGTCATTGAGAACGGAAAAATCAGCGTCGACATCAATCTTATCGAGCAGAAAGCTTCAGGCGGTTCGCTCAACGAAAAATTGTATACGTTTCTCGATGTCAAGTCGAGGCTCGACAACGAAATAGGCAACATGTCGCTCGAAGAGGCTCGGCTAATGATGCGCGGTGTCATGCCTTTCGATGCCGAGCGCATGTGCCGTGAGCGGGCCGACCGCCTTATGCACTCGAGCGACAGCCTGGTGGTTGATTTCGTGAAGAGCAACTACGGCAATGTGCTTGGTCCCGAGGTGTTCAGCCGTATATGCAGCCAGTACCGCTATCCGGTGATAACGCCGCAGATAAAGGAAATAGTTGACAATGCGCCGCGCAAGTTTCTCAACAACCCGTTTGTAAAGGAATATCTGTTTATTGCCCGCAGGAATATGGAGGCAATGGGCGGAAAGGATATAATAGAGCGTCACGACTTGCCTGCGGTGCAGGATGCGCGCGTGCTTAAGGTGAAAAAATAATGAAAGGTTTTGTTCTTGCCGTTTTTGCAGTTGTGGCGTTGGCGGCTTGCAGCGGGGAAGACCGCAGCGGTGAAATGCCGCGCGTGCCGCAGGTGGAAACCGTGGACGCCGCCGTTGCTGGCGACAGTTGCACCATGCGCGGCAGAATAATCGAAAGTCATAATTCCTCGTTGAAGGAGTGCGGATTTGTTTACGGCCGCGAAGACTCGGTCAGCGATTCGCACACCGTGAAAGCCGACACCGTAGCCTTGTTCAGCGCTTCGGCTGCGAAACTTGCCGCAGGTGCATGGTGGTATGCGGCGTATGCGCGTAACGGCATGGGTACTTCCTACGGCGATACGCTACGGTTTACGGTGGAATAGCGATACCGGAAATCCGTTTTTTTTTGTTGAAAAAGCAATGCTTGAAATATCCGTTTTTTTACTTTAAGTCACCAGTTGTTCGCTTCGCGCACTCTTGTTTTATGT
>CAVFSQ010000196.1:0-3214 GCA_963625145.1 Bacteroidaceae bacterium
GCAACATACACCACAATGGCATCCTCGTCGCGGAAACGGCGGCAGAGCAGTGCCATAACCTTGTCGTTGTAGAGCGTGGCATTGTCGTAGTCTGCGACAATCTGCCTGTCGCCCTGGCTCAAGTCGCTGCGCCCGGCATAATCGCCAGCGGTAAAGTGCACGTCGCCCGAACGGAAACGCTTAGAATATTCCTGATGCTGCCCCATGCCGTGGAAAATTACGAAATTAAAACTGTCGCGAGGGAATTTGTCGAGTTCCTTAAGGAGCGTTGCGTCGTAGGCTTTGCGGTAGCGGTTGCGGAAATCGAAGCAAAGCCGCGAAAGTTCGCGGTCGTTCAGAAAGAAACTGCCGTTGAAGTCAACAACGCCCAGATTGGGGCTCTTGTAATACTGGCTCGTGATGAATGCCACCTTGTAGCCTGCCTTGCGCATCACTCCGGGAAGAAGGGCGCCGTCGGCCCACGAACCGTCGCTTCCCGAAGCGTGGGTTGAAAGCATTTCCTTGAAAACATTGCTTGTGACGTTCCATGGAGTCACGGCATTGCGCATCACCACAAGCTCGCCCTTGTCGGCAAGTGCTTTCTGGCGCGGCGTGGTTGGCAGGGCATAGCCGTAAAGATGCGAATGGTGCTTGTTGTAGCTCTCGCCTATATAAAGGACTATATTCTTGACTGTGCGGCTACAGCTGTCAACCCGTATGTTGCGCGTTGCGCTGCGCGCCCTCTCGAGCTCGGCGGCACTGAGGCTCAAGAATTTCGTGGAAAACACTATGCGGTATACCGGGGTATGGAAAGCATGGTTGTCGCAATGTTCGGCCTCGTCGGTATCGCGGCTTGCGAAAAACTTCACCATCTTCGCCTTTTCGCCGGCTGACAACACAAAGCACAGCGCAACGGCAACTACAGCCGCCGCATCGGTTGCCGCGCACAAGTTGCCGGTAAGGCGTCCAAGCGCAAACCTTTTCAGGCGCGGGGCAAATATTCCGGCAGCGATATTCGCGAGAAGCAACGGCACGAAAACAAGGCAAAGCTTCACAAGCTCCTCGCCGCAGAAATATGCCGACAGGAATTCGCTGCTTTCGCTGGGAGTGGTTTCGCTGAGAAGCTGCATTGTTATAGGGCCGAAAAGCAGGTGAAAGCGCTCATGGATAAAACATTCGGCAAAGGCTGCCACATAGCCGGCACCATACAGCACTCCGCGTATCCATGGCCGCGCGCACCGCGGCACTGCACACAGCAAGGCGCACACGATGTAGAGATCGGCGATGTTTTCAAGATACATGACATATGCCGGAGTGCCCGATGTGGGACTTTCAATGATGCGCGCCACGACAAACAGGGCATACATGAAAACAAAAAATACCCACTCACGGCGCAACGGTGCGGCAAGAAAATCGAAAACCCTGTTTATCCCTTTGTAAGCCATCTGTATTGATAGTGGCGCAAAATTAATCATTTTCAGTGTCACCCATACTGTGCCGGCGAAGCAAATCGCCAAGGCAATAGTGCAGCAATGGCGATAATTCCTTATTTTTGCAGCATTATGTCAAATTCCTCGCTTAAAGAACGCACTGCAAAAGGTCTTTTTTGGGGAGGCCTTTCGGGGGGAGTGCAACAGATGCTGGCGCTAGTCATCGGCATAGTGCTGGCGCGCCATCTGCTGCCGCAAGACTACGGCATGGTGGCAATGCTCACGGTTTTCTCGCTCCTGGCGGCAAACCTTGAAGACAGCGGCTTCACATCAGCCATTGCCGTGAAGAAAAGCGTAGGCAATGCCGACTACAACGCAGTGCTGTGGTTTTCGGTGGCGGTGAGCGTACTGCTTTACATTTTGCTGTGGTTTGCCGCCCCGCTGATTTCGGCTTTCAACCACACGCCTGAGCTTACGCTCCTTGCTCGCGTGTCGTTTGCAGGATTCGTGGTTTCAAGTTTCGGCATAGCCCAATCGGCATACCTTTTCCGCAACCTCATGGTAAAGCAACGGATGATTGCCACATTCACAGCCGTATGCGCCGGAGGAGCCGTGGGAATTACATTGGTTTTGCGCGGCTACGCATATTGGGGACTCGTAGCGCAAGACCTTACCTACAAATCGACAATAGTTTTGATGTACTGGGTGCTTTCGCCCTGGCGGCCCACAAGGGAGTTAAGTTTCAAGCCCATCAGGGAGATGTTCGGTTTCAGCAGTAAAATTCTCGCGACCAACGTGCTCACTACGCTCAACAACCAGTTTCTACAGGCGCAACTCGGCCACTGGTTTCCGCGCCACGAAGTGGGACTGTATTCGCAGGCGAACAAATGGGACACCATGGGCTATTCGCTCATAACAACCACTTTGTCGTCGGTGGCCCAGCCCGTACTGGCAAAAGCCGGCGAGGAATCAAGGCAAAAGCAAGTGTTCCGCAAAATGGTGCGCTTCACCGCTTTCCTCGCATTTCCGGCAATGTGGGGACTTGCAGCCATTGCCCCGGAATTCGTGCCACTCGCGCTCAAGTCGCAATGGGCCGCATGCGTTCCCTACCTGCAGACCCTGTGCGTGGCCGGGGCTTTCATTCCCGTTTCGCAGCTTTATTCAAACCTTCTGATATCGCGCGGCCGCTCGTCGGTGTTTTTCGCCGGCACAGCCTCGATGATGCTCTGCCAACTGGCCATAATACTCGCGCTACATTTCCTGGGCCACGGCGTGGGCACCCTGCTTGTATTTATCGCCGCCCTGCAAGCTTCGTGGCTGGCAGTTTGGCACGCTGCAGCCCATAAAGAAATCGGATTGCGCTTTACAGACACCCTGCGCGACATCGCCCCCTTCGCGCTCGCATCGGCCGTCAGCATGGCGGCTGCATGCCTTGCTGCCGAAGCGGTAAGCAGCAACGCCGCAAGGCTTGCCGTAAAATTCGCGGTAGCGGCAGTATTCTACTGCGCCCTAATGCATTTCGCCCATGCCGCTATATTCCGTGAAAGCGTGGATTTCATTCTGCACAAAATGCGCAAAGGCCAATAATTTCCCATCCCGTTGCAGGCATTCGGCGAAAAACTCCTATTTTTGCACATCCAACATATTCCACATAAAACAATGCATGTAAGCAAAACTCTTGTTCTCAGCATAGTGGCTGCTTTTGCGGCAACATTCGCAATGCAGTCGTGCGAAGACGACAACAACTACGGCAATCTCAAAAAGAAGGAGCTCAAGGTAATCAACTCGTTCATAAAGAATGGTAC
>CAVFSQ010000197.1:0-3187 GCA_963625145.1 Bacteroidaceae bacterium
GCGTACAGAATTTTTGCGCTGTGCGTATACAGCAAATCAGAAACGGATTTCCGATTTCGTTACAAACTGCCACCAAGACGGGATTTAGGGAGAACATGCGGCTTTTGCCCAATAATTTAGGCCTATATGTTGCATAAAACGAAAATTAGCAGTAACTTCGCGCCACGAAATACAATCAGGTCTGGTAGCTCAGCTGGATAGAGCAACAGCCTTCTAAGCTGTGGGTCAAGGGTTCGAATCCCTTCCAGATCACAAAACGGGAAGCGCAACGCCTCCGCTTTTTTCAATAGACAACAAAACTTCGAATTCCTCTCCAATCCTATAAATTTGCAACCAAATATTGCAAAGTCGTGTTATTTTTCCACCTTTTGTTAGTGCGGGTTTGCATAATGTCGGATTTCGCGATTTTTCACACGAATAATGCCGCATGCAGAAAAGAGTTTTCCGCACAAATCAGTAATTTTGTAAGGTTTTGAGAAGAGAAAATATAATATAAACAAGAGAAAGAACTATGATTAAGGTTACTAAAGAAGCCGCCTTGGAATATCACTCCAAAGGCAAACCAGGGAAGATAGAGGTAACGCCCACAAAGCCCTACCGCACGCAATACGACTTGTCGCTGGCATACTCGCCCGGCGTAGCGGAGCCGTGCCTCGAGATACAGAAGAACCCCGACGATGCTTACAAATACACCAACAAAGGTAACCTTGTAGCTGTCATTTCCAACGGCACGGCCGTTCTCGGACTTGGCGACATAGGCGCCATGTCGGGCAAGCCGGTAATGGAAGGCAAGGGACTGCTTTTCAAAATCTACGGCGGAGTTGACGCTTTCGACATAGAAATCAACGAGAAGGACCCCGACAAGTTCATTGAGGCCGTAAAGGCCATAGCGCCTACTTTCGGCGGCATCAACCTCGAGGACATCAAGGCGCCCGAGTGTTTCGAAATAGAGCGCCGTCTGAAGGAAGAACTCGACATTCCCGTGATGCACGACGACCAGCACGGCACGGCAATAATCTCGGCTGCAGGCCTGGTGAACGCACTTGAAGTGGCCGGAAAGAAAATCGACGAAGTGAAGATTGTTGTCAGCGGAGCCGGAGCTGCCGCCATCTCCTGCACCAAACTCTACGTCAGCCTCGGTGCAAAACGCGAGAATATCGTGATGCTCGACAGCCGCGGCGTCATCACAGCCGACCGCAGCAACCTCACCGAGCAGAAGAAGATGTTCGCCACTACCCGCACCGACATCCATACGCTTGAAGAGGCAATAAAAGGTGCCGACGTGTTCCTCGGACTTTCGAAAGGAAACATTCTGACCAAGGAAATGGTGAAGACCATGGCCAAACAGCCCATCATCTTCGCCCTTGCCAATCCGGTGCCCGAAATTTCATACGAAGACGCAAAGGAAGCCTGCCCCGACTGCTTGATATCGACCGGGCGCAGCGACTATCCCAACCAGATAAACAACGTGCTCTGCTTCCCCTATCTGTTCCGCGGAGCGCTCGACACCGCAGCCACGGCCATCAACGAGGAAATGAAAATTGCCGCCGTACACGCAATCGCCGACCTTGCGAAACGCCCCGTCCCCGACATCGTGAACCGCGAATACGCAGTCAACAACTTCACCTTCGGTCCGGAATATTTCATTCCGAAACCCGTTGACCCGCGCCTTATCACCGAGGTTTCGATGGCAGTAGCCAAAGCAGCCATGGAAAGCGGCGTAGCACGCAAGCCCATAACCGACTGGAAGGCATACCGCATGCGCCTCAAGGAACTTATGGGACAGGAAAGCAAATTCACCCGCACGCTATACGAAACCGCACGCCGCGACCCGCAGCGCGTGGTGTTCACCAACGGAACACACAGTCGCATAATACGCGCAGCCATACAGGCTCTCAAGGAAGGCATCTGCAAGCCAATTCTCCTCGGAAACGTAAAGGAAATTACCGAAAAGGCCGAGAAATACGACCTTAGCCTTGACGGCATCGAGATAATCGACCTGCGCGACGAGAAACACAGCAAGCAACGCGAGCAGTATGCCGCAATGCTTTACGAGCGCGAGCAGCGCAACGGGTGCACACTCGAAGAAGTCAACGACAAACTCTACAACCGCAACTATTTCGGCATGATGATGGTAGACACCGGCGATGCCGACGCGCTTATCACAAGTCTCACAAGCCGGCAGACCGAAGTCGAGGGAATTGCAAAGGAAGTGATCGGCATCAACCCGCAATTCAAGCATTTCGGCACGATGCACCTCATCAATTCAAAGCGCGGCACACTGTTCCTCGTCGACACGCTGATAAACCGTCACCCCGACACCGACACGCTAGTAGACCTCGCCCTGCTCAGCGCCCACACCGCACACTTCTTCAACCGCCAGCCGGTGATTGCAATGGTTTCATATTCCAATTTCGGCAGCGACAAGGAATCGGGACCACGCCATATGCACGAAGCCGTAGACATACTGCACGAGAAATACCCCGACCTGGCCGTAGACGGCGAGATGCAGATTTCATATGCACTCGACCGCGAACTGCGCGACAAGAAATACCCGTTCAACCACATCAAGGGAAAAGAAGTGAACACTTTGGTATTCCAGTGCCTCAATGCAGCCAATTGTTCATACAATATAGTGAAGGCTATAAACCCCGACACCGAAGTAATCGGCCCGATACAGATGGGACTGAACAAGCCTATACACTTCACCGACACCGACAGCTCGGTACGCGACATCGTAAACATCGCAGCCGTTGCAGTAATCGACGCTCTCGTTGAGAAGAAGAAACTTCTGCTAAAATAACAGTCAGCTAGCCAATATATTCGCCGCAGTTTTGGGAAACAAAGCTGCGGCGATTTTCTTTCCGCACAATCCCTCCGCAGACCACTACACACAAAAAGCACAAAGAATTTCTAATCTATTAGAACATATCGCGAACTTCATTATAATTACATCTAAATAAAACAGTTGGAGAACAACAAAGCCATTCTCTTTCATCATAAAACAGAAAACCTCCAAACGGGAATTGACATGAAGTATACTGTTATTATTTTCTCAGCAATCTTTTGTTTGGGTACAGAAAATTTCTGCACACAAGACTCATCAGCAATGCGCTTTCATGGATAGTCTGACGGAAGTATACTATCCTAACAAATAGATTATTTCGAAAACACTAAAGCCTGCAGT
>CAVFSQ010000198.1:0-3180 GCA_963625145.1 Bacteroidaceae bacterium
GTTCCAGTATCGTGACACTCCGTTTGTTGCGCGTGTGAAAGCCAACAATCCGCAGGAGTGCTACACCCGCATAATCCAGCATCTCCACAATCGTCAGGATATAGATTTGCGCTCGCAGTTCCCGTCGTCAAAAGGAAAAAATTTCAGCTACAAATATTTGGGGATATCGCTTCCTCAAGAATAAAGTTTCATATTATTGGGAAAAGAGGGAAGCCAATCGGCTTCCTTTTTTATTTCTCTGTTGCTATTCCGGTTTCCAGGAACATCATTTTGTAATACTCCGCTTTCTTTTCCAGGGCAAGCGGGTATGCGCGGCTGGAACTGGGCATGCGCCAAAATTGCATCTCTCTCCCGTTTACGCGAACCGTGGCAGGCTTCCCAATAAGCGGAATCTGAACGCCCATTTGCCTTGCTGTTTCTTCGACAGCCTTTCCTCCGGTTGCCACAATTGCTTTACAAAGGGGGATTGCGCTTGCGAGCCGTTGAATGTCGGTTGGCTCGAGAATTTCAAGAAACTTGTCGCTGGCGTTGTTGTTCAGGCGGTTTACCTTGCTTGCGGTGTCGTATATCGCAATGCCTTTCTCGTTGAGGAGATTCCTGATTTTCTCTTCGGCAAAAGTCTTGGCTTTCGTGTTGACTAAGGCATTCTTGTCGTTCATGAATACAATGCCGAAGATGCGCCACATGTCGTTGATGTAGTTGGGGTAGAAAAAGTCCATGCACCATCTGCTTCGTGGCGGCGGGAAGCTTCCGAGCATTAGCAGCTTGGATTTTTCCGGGAGAAACGGCGACAGGGGATGCAGTTCTACCATCTTCCGTATTTTTGAGGATTAGCCCGCCGGTAATGACCTTTAGGGCAGAAATTTATTCCGAAATAAATGTTTGTCATCATAATTGTGTTGCTTACCCGGAAGTGTGTCTTGCGGTAATTGTACGCGTGCACTACGCTCGACAGCCCTGCAAAGAAACGGTTTGTGTTCCAAACTAATCCTAGGCGCCCTACGACATCGAAGTTAATGTTGTGTGCCGAGAATATTTCCTTGTGGTCGATATTCTGGCCTTTGGAGAATTTATAGCCGAGGGCCGGCAACGCCGATATTGCAAAGAGCCAGTTGCGCGCGAATACCCAATTGTAGGCATAGCCGAAGTTGACGCTGTAATCGTAATAGTTGATGTTGTTGAACTTCATCTCGTTGAAAATCCCGGTTCCCCCGTCTTCTTCCGAAAGCAGTGCAGCGGGCAGTTTTGTATAGTCGAAACTGAGCTTCTGGTGGGAATAAAGAAAACCGATTTTCCATGAACCGCAACTCTTCTTCTGCTGGGTGCTTTGGCTGAAGGCTGCCGGGTAGGAAAAGCGCTTGTGGTTGAAGATGTAATACACGTTCAGGCTGTTGTTGTAGGTTTTGAGCCCGTCGAAGTCCACATTTCTTACTTTGCTGTCGTTTGTCTTGCCGAAACCTTTGGTGCGCGTTATGGTGAAGTCGCCGTTGTTGCGGTTGTGAATGTAGTCGATGCCGAATGTGGAGCTGTAGATGCTGATGTTGTACTGCTGTGTTTTGCTCGACGGGTAGGAATGGCCGATGTCGAACTGGTAGCCGAAGAACGCCCAATGCCATCCCAGATACGGGCCTATCTTCATGCGGGTTTTTGTCTTAAGATTGATGCGCTGGTATTGGTCCTGGTCGTTGCGGCCCTCTATTGCGTAGAAATTGAAGAGGGTGCTTTCCTGCAGCATCGCCGTGAAGTTGTAATGGTTGGGCTCTATGTATGTGGAGTCGGTGTAGTTGAAATTTTGGAAAAAGCGGTAAAGCGCGCTTCTCTTGCGTTTGGGTTTGCTGGGGCGGTTGTTTTCGGCAGTCACGTTGTTTTCGGTGGCGCAGCTTTTGTCGGGAATTTCATCTTGTGCCCAGACGGATGCCGCCGGGCACAACACTAGTGAAATCAAGAATGCCAGACAAATACTTTTCAATGCCCAAGTGTGTTTTGTGGAAGTTATAAAGAAATTCCCGCGGTGTTAGATTTTCCCGAGGATGCGGTCCATTACCCAGTTTACCGATGTAGCGCTCACGCTGTCGCAGTTGCAGATGGCTTTTCCCTGAAGATGCTCGACTATAAGCTTTATGAGCGGTAACTGCACGTGCTCAGGATTTTCTACCGTGATTTCCTCGTGTCCCCGCTCGGTGTTGACTTCGATGGGGCGGTATGTGAATATCGAAAAACTTATTTCGCCTTTATCGCCGATAACTTGTATCCGGTCTTCCTTCGCCGATTCGTGGGCTACGAAGCACCAGGAACCGGACCCGGGCAGTCCTGAGGCAAATCTGAAGGCGGCGCTTACGGTATCTTCCGTTTCGTACAGTCTTCCGCGGTTTCCGCAATATCCCTTCGCCTCTACAATCGGCCCGAAAATCTCCTGAAGCATGTCGATTTGGTGCGGGGCAAAATCGTAGAAGTATCCGCCTCCGGCAATGTCGGGCTGCACGCGCCACGGCATGTTTTGCCGGCTGTAGTCGAGGTCGCGCGGCGGCGCGGCAAAGCGCAGCTGAACGTTTATTGCCTTTCCGATTTCCCCGCTGTCTACTATCTGCTTTACTTTTTTGAAATAAGGCAGGTATCTTCTATAATAGGCTGCGAAGCATGGCAGTCCGGTTTTCTCGGCTATGCGGTTTATGCGCCCGCAGTCCTGATAGTTCGATGCCAAAGGTTTTTCCACGTATGCCGGTTTGCCCGACTTGAGCGCCATGATGGCGTATGTGGCATGCGTTGACGGCGGCGTGGCAATGTATATGGCATTTACGTCAGGGTCGTCTATAAGTTGCTGTGCGTCGGTGTACCAGCGCAGAATATTGTGGCGCTGGGCATAGGTGCGCACATTGTCTTTGTTGCGGCTCATCACGGCTATCACGCGCGAGCCTTCAACTAGCGAGAATGCGGGACCGCTTTTCTTCTCAGTGGCTTCGCCGCAACCTATAAAACCCCACGAAATGATTTTATTTTCCATTATCATATGCAAAGATACTTAGATTTTGTCTATCTTCGTAAACCGTTAAACGGAAATCGTTACAGGTTATGGATAAGTTTGAAAAGGAAATATCGGAAGTGTCGTTCGCTAAAAGCGTAAAGGAAGGCTGTTCTCTGTTTTTGTCGTCGTTTCGCAAGGCGGCCCGAGTGCTCTTGTGG
>CAVFSQ010000199.1:0-3176 GCA_963625145.1 Bacteroidaceae bacterium
GAGCAGTAGTAGAGCAGTTTGCATACATCCAGTCCATACCGTTCTTGCCTACCATTGGAAGAAGACTCTGGGTGAATTCCTCTACAGTCTCGTTGAATGCCTCTGAAGGCGAGTGTCCGTGGCTGCGAAGAGTCTCGTACTGAGCGAGGAACAAGCCCTGAACAGCACCCATCAAAGCGCCGCGTTCACCTGTAAGGTCGCTATAGGTTTCGCGTGTGAATGTAGTCTTGAACATATAGCCCGAACCGATGCCGATGCCGAGAGCCATGGTGCGTTCTTCTGCCTTGCCGGTAGCGTCCTGGAACACAGCATACGAGCTATTGAGTCCGCGGCCTTCAAGGAACAGAGTGCGAAGCGATGTACCTGAGCCCTTGGGAGCAACCATGATTACATCGATATCTGCGGGGGGAATGATGTTGGTACGTTCCTTATATGTGATAGCGAAGCCATGCGAGAAATACAGAGCCTTGCCAGCTGTGAGGTAAGGCTTGATTTTCGGCCACATTTCAATCTGTGCAGCATCGCTGAGAAGCATGCAAATAATTGTTGCCTTTTCGGCAGCTTCTTCTACAGAGAAGAGAGTTTCGCCGGGCACCCATCCGTCAGCAACGCATTTGTCATAAGTTTTGCTCTTGCGCTGTCCAACGATTACGTTGAAGCCGTTATCACGGAGGTTCAAAGCCTGTCCAGGGCCCTGAATACCATAACCGAGAACCGCAATGGTTTCGTCTTTCAGCACCTCACGGGCTTTGCTCAAAGGAAATTCCTCGCGGGTTGCAACTTCTTCAACAACTCCGCCAAAATTAATCTTTGCCATTTTGTTTTTTGTTTTGCGTTCCCACAACCCTTTGCAGAATTCGGGAACATGTTATACATGTTTATATTGATCAGTTTATTTCATTTGTATTTCACTCGGCACGAACAAGCACGCCGTTCTTTTGCAGCGTCATCGTTGCCCGAAATCACCCGGACGTCAACGTCACAAATTCCGTCGGCAGCAGGTTGTTTGTACAATGCCAGCCGCTCGCCGTAATGCGCTTCACCGTGATAGGCTATCTCCAGTCCCCATACCCGATGCTCCTTGAAGAAATCCATAGGGAAAAGGTCGAATATATGTTCCACGTAGCGTATGCTGTTGACATGCATATTGATGTCAATGTCGCTATAAAGCGCGGTAACTATATTGGCAGGCTCAGCGGCATTTACCCTGATACGCGAAAAGGCACTCGTGTTGCACACTTTTTCGGCATCGACAAACAAAGAGAATCCCCCATCGGGAAGGTTTTCTAGGTTTGTCGGCATGCGCGTTTCAGTATTTATCAGGGCCCATGTGGTATAGGCATAACCGAAAGCCGTGCCGTCGGGACGAAGTATGGCAAAGCAGCGGTCGGTAAATGTGCGGTATATACTGTGCACCCATGTTTCCACCAAATACTGCTCTCCCTTTTTCGGCATTTCCTGCATTTCCACATTCATGCGTGACAGCACCCAAGCCATGTTGCGCGGCAGAAGCTGCTTCATTCCGAAGCCGTGCGAGTCGGCATGCATGCCGGCTGCGGCAAGGATTCTCTTTCCGAGTTCGCTCCACGCCAGCATTCCCGTGAAATCCTCGGTAAAAGGTTCGACGGTATATGCAAACCTACTTGACTTTTCTACATTCTCTTTCACTTCCATCACGCTTTTCTGCCTACTTCTCAAGGTCACCCTGAATGCACTTGCGGCGATACAGGTATTCCGTCACAAACTCGCGACGGCTCTTGGTAACGGCTATCGAGCCAGAATGCACGAACTGAAGAATGCAGTCGAGCACTTTAAGGTGCTTGTAAAGACTGTTGATTTCTTCGGTAAGGCCCTCCATCGACACAATGGAATACGTGGGGTTCACTTCCACGAATTTTGCGCCGAAGGTGCGTATGTCTTTCGATATCTGCCGATTTTCGAGCACTGCTTTTGTAGAGAGTTTGAACAGTGCCGTTTCAAGGGTAAACACTTCGTCTTCGGTAAAGAAGCTAGCCGAAACCACGTCGATTATCTTCTCTATCTGCTTTGCAATTTTCGACACAAGTTCCTGCGTACAGTTGCAGGTAATGGTATACCGATGCAAGCCCTCGATGCTCGAAGCCGAAACGTTGAGACTTTCGATATTCACCTGCCGACGCGTAAACACAGTGGTTATGTGGTTGAGCACACCGGGAAGGTTTTCCGAAAATATTATCAGTGTATATAATGTTTCTTCTGATTCCATAATCCGTAACAAGTTTCAGCTTATTTACATTTCGAGAAGCATATCGTCGACATCGTGTCCCGGGCAGCACATCGGCAGCACGTTTTCCTCTTCTTCCACAACGGTCTGCAGCAGGAACGGCCCTTTGGTCGTGAGCATTTCCCTGATTGCATCGTGCAGTTCTTCGCGCTTTATCACAGTGCGGCACGGTATGCCGTAGGCCGAAGCGAGCTTTTCGTAGTCGGGGTTAGCCATGTGCGTGAACGAATAGCGCGATTCATAGTAGAGTTGCTGCCACTGACGCACATTGCCCAGGTAATTGTTGTTCATGAGGATAATCTTCACGGGAGCCTGCTGCTCCATTATCGTGCCGAATTCCTGTATTGTCATCTGCAGTCCGCCATCGCCGGTAAAGAAACACACGGTGCGGTCGGGGGCTGCGAATGTGGCTCCCACTGCTGCGGGCAGTCCGAATCCCATTGTTCCCATTCCACCCGATGTCACGATGCTGCGGTCTTTGGTGAACTTGAAATAGCGTGCCGACATCATCTGGTTCTGACCCACGTCGGTCACAAGTATGGCTTCGTTATTGGTGGCTTCGGTCACGGCGTTCACCACTTCGCCCATGCGCAACGCTCCGCTGGCAGGATGTATTTCGGGTTCAATGACCTTTTCCCTCTCAATGTCGTCGAAAGACTTGAAACTGTCACGCCATTCCTTGTGGTCACCCTTTTCCAGAAGTTTCGTAACTTCAACGAGCGTCTGCTTGCAATCGCCAAGCACAGGCACGTCAACGGCTACGTTCTTGTCTATTTCCGACGGGTCGATATCGAAGTGTATCTTCTTTGCGCTGCTGGCATAAGTGCTGAGCTTGCCGGTTATACGGTCGTCGAAGCGCATGCCCACGGCAATGAGCAGGTCACATTCCTGTGTCTTCACATTGGCGGCATAG
>CAVFSQ010000200.1:0-3169 GCA_963625145.1 Bacteroidaceae bacterium
GCATAAATGTGCTCGACAATGCCCTTTTGCGCCGCGCCAAGATTCAGGGATTCTCCGACTTCCAGATAGCCCGCGCGCTGGGCATGGGCTGCGACATGAAGATGGCAGAGGCACTGCTCGTGGTGCGTGCGCGCCGCAAGCAGGCAGGCATCGTGCCTTACGTGAAGCAGATAGATACGCTGGCTGCCGAGTATCCCGCGCAGACCAACTACCTCTATCTCACCTACAGCGCATGCAGCAATGACATCGACTTCGCCCACGACAACCGCTCCATAATAGTGCTCGGCTCGGGCGCTTACCGCATAGGCAGCTCTGTGGAATTCGACTGGTGCGGCGTGCAGGCGCTGCAGACCATACGCAAGGCAGGCTATACCAGCGTGATGATAAACTACAACCCCGAGACAGTTTCCACCGACTACGACATGTGCGACCGCCTGTATTTCGACGAGCTCACGTTCGAGCGTGTGATGGACATCATCGACTTGGAATGCCCGCGCGGAGTGATAGTGTCGACTGGTGGCCAGATTCCCAACAACCTCGCAATGAGGCTCGACCAGCAGCGCGTGCCCATCCTCGGCACAGCAGCCCGCGACATCGACAACGCCGAAGACCGCGAGAAATTCTCGGAAATGCTCAACCGCATGGGAGTGGACCAGCCCGAATGGAGCGCGCTAACCAATATGGACGATATCCACAAGTTCATCGACCGTGTGGGCTTCCCCGTGCTCGTGCGCCCATCGTATGTGCTTTCGGGTGCTGCCATGAACGTGTGCTCCAACGAGGAAGAGCTCGTGCGCTTCCTCAAGCTCGCGGCAAATGTGAGCGAAGACCACCCCGTGGTTGTAAGCAAGTTCATACAGAATGCCAAGGAAATAGATTTCGACGCCGTTGCCAGCAAGGGCGAAATCATGGCCTACGCCATATCCGAGCATATAGAGTTTGCCGGAGTGCATTCGGGCGATGCCACGCTCGAGTTCCCGCCGCAGAAACTTTATGTGGAAACCGTGCGCCGCATCAAGCGCATAAGCCGCAAGATAGCCGCAGCGCTGCACATCAACGGCCCGTTCAACATACAGTATATGGCTTGCGACAACAAGATTCTCGTCATCGAGTGCAATCTCCGCTCGTCGCGCTCCTTCCCCTTCGTAAGCAAGGTGCTCAAGCTGAATTTCATTGAACTTGCCACGAAGATAATGCTCGGGCTGCCCGTGGAGAAACCCACAAAGAGCCTCTTCGACCTCGACTACGTGGGCATCAAGGCCAGCCAGTTCTCGTTCAACCGTCTGCAGAAGGCCGACCCTGTGCTGGGCGTCGACATGTCGTCTACTGGCGAAGTGGGATGCCTTGGCGACGATGCCTCGTCGGCGTTGCTGCTCAGCATGCTGTCGGTGGGCCACAGAATTCCCGAACGCAACATTCTGCTCTCCACAGGTTCGGCAAAGCAGAAGGCCGAGATGCTCGATGCATGCAAAACCCTTCAGGAGCACGGCTACACGCTTTACGCCACCGGAGGCACATCGCGCTATCTCGACGAAAACGGCATAAAGAACACCCTGGTGTACTGGCCCAGCGAGAGCGGGCAGCCGCAGGCGCTGACAATGCTGCATGAGCACAAGATAGACCTGGTGGTGAACATCCCCAAGAACCTCAGCGTTTCGGAGCTCGACAACGGCTACAAGATACGCCGCGCATCCATCGACCTCAACATTCCGCTCATTACCAACACGCGCCTTGCTTCGGCATTCATCAACGCATTCTGCTCGATGAGCCAGAACCAGCTTCCCATAAAGAGCTGGAGCGAATACGGCAAGGACGATGGTGTGGCTATGCCGTAAACGGAAAACGAAGCGCTTCAAACTACAATGGAAATCCGCATGCCCCAACCGGTGTGCGGGTTTCGTGTGTTTAGGGGGAATCACACAATTCGCACAAATTCGTGCTTTACTACATTTACCTTTTACCGAAAGCTACATATGCGGCTTCATGGCTGCAGGGGGGCGAACACCAGCGGACATGACACTACAGCAGTCATGAAGCCGCATATGTAGCTTTCGGTAAAAGGTAAATGGTAAAAGTAGTAAAACTTGCGATTTTGCGTTTCGGGGGCTAGTCGTGGATTTTCATTATCCATGCATCGCGTGCGAAATCGTTTTCGCGGAGTTTCCCGAGTGCTGCGCGCGCTTCGTCTTCCGTGGCATAGTGGGAATATATCACCCTCCGCATGCCGGGTTTGCTGTGAATCTCGGCGTCTGCGAAGCCCTGTGCCTTGAGCGAGTTGATGAATTCCCGTGCGTTGGCTTCTGCCACGCTGCTGGCAAGCACTATGGTGTAGGGCTTTTCGGTTGCTGTCTGCGGGGCGCTTGCTGCTGCTATGGTGTCGGCAGACTGGTTTTCTGCGGTGCTTTCGGGTTCTGCGGGGGCATGGAAATCCAGTATTCCCAGCATTGCCGTGGCCTGTATGTTGGCGTTTTGCGGCTCGTTGCCTATGGGGGAGGGGATGGCGAATGCCAGCGCTATTGCTGCTACGGTGGCTGCGATTTTGTAAACCCACGAGCGCTTCAGTGATAGGTGGTACATTTCCCTGTCGTTCGCGTTGCCGGTGTTTTCGGGCTCCGTTTCTGTCGCCACAGGGGCTATGGGGCGCACGTTTACGCTGGGCAGTCCGTACAGGCTTGGAGCCGTCGTTTCGGAGCATGCGGGCTGGAATGCAAAGGTGCCGCTGTCGGTGCGGCGCAGGATGCCAAGGTCTTCGAGCTCGGCTTGCCCGCCGGAGGTTATTTCCCCGAGCAGTGCTTCGGTGTCGTGTGCCAGGCGTTTTGAGGCTTCCGGCCAGTTTAGTCCGTAGCTTTCCATGTACGCCTGTACCAAAAGCCCGTCGTCGGCAGTGAGCGCGTTGTTGAATCCCAATTCCCGCTTTGGTGAAAGTATTTCTTCAGCAGACGCATCGTATACCGCTTTTTTATAGCGAGTTATGAAGCCGCCTATGCCGGGTAGAATCACGCAGTCGTTTTCTGTCAGCAGTTTGGTAATATGTAGCGAAATTGGGTTCATTGGTTGCAAATTTAGCAAAATTTGCGATACGGCGCCGCGAATGCCGCAATTCTTATTTTTCGGTTATTGGCGTTCTTTACAATAAAGTTCAGATTTAGAGATGTATAGGGAAGTATAT
>CAVFSQ010000201.1:0-2352 GCA_963625145.1 Bacteroidaceae bacterium
GCGCAGACTATAATGCATGCCCGCGAAGTGGTGAAGGAAATCTACCTCGACGAGAAGATTTGCCAGTACATCGCCGACATTGTGTTTGCCTCCCGCTACCCCGAGCGCTACAATCTGGGCGACCTCAAGCAGTACATTACCTTCGGCGGCAGCCCCCGTGCATCGATATGCCTGGCCTATGCCTCACGCGCCTTTGCCTTCGTGAAGCGCCGCGGGTACGTGATTCCCGAAGACGTGCGCGCCGTGGTGCACGACGTGATGCGCCACCGCATCGGCCTTTCGTATGAAGCCGAGGCTGCCAATGTGACGGCCGACAATATCATCGACGAAATTATCAACAAAGTGGCAGTGCCCTGACGGGCGGCAGCATGGATACCAACGAACTGCTGCGCCGCGTGAGGCGCATTGAAATCAAGTCGCGGAAGCTAAGCAGCAATATCTTCGCCGGAGAATACCACTCGGCATTCAAGGGCAAGGGCATGAGCTTCTCCGAAGTGAGGGAGTACCAGTACGGCGACGACGTGCGTGACATCGACTGGAACGTCACCGCGCGCTTCAACCGCCCCTACGTGAAGGTATACGAGGAGGAGCGCGAGCTCACCGTGGTGCTGATGGTCGATGTCTCGGGCTCGGAGTGCTTCGGCACGGCCGTGCGCACGAAACGCGAACTCATTACCGAAATCGCCGCTACGCTGGCTTTCTCGGCCATGCAGAACAACGACAAGATCGGGGTGGTGTTCTATAGCGACATCGTGGAGAAATACATCCCCCCGCAAAAGGGACGTAAGCACATCCTCTACATCATACGCGAACTGCTTACCTTCGAGCCACAGCACCGCGGCACACACATTGCCCAGGCGCTGGAGTTCCTGCTGAGGGTGCAGCGCCGACAGTGCGCAGCTTTCGTGATTAGCGATTTCATCGACTTCCACGACATGGGTGACACACTGAAAATGGCAGCCCACAAATACGACCTCAGCGCCATAGAAGTCTACGACGACCGTATGCGTCAGTTGCCCGACGTGGGCATCGTGGCCATGCGCGACGCCGAAACCGGGCGCACCGTGTATGTCGACACCTCGAGCCGCCGAGTGCGCGAGTTCCACACACAGGCGTGGCAGAAGCGCCACGATGACCTGGCTGGGCAACTGGTGAAGGCTGGAGTGAGAAACGTGAGCATCCCCACCGATGGCAACTACGTGAAGAAGCTCATGCAGCTCTTCGGCGCGCGGGCGTAAGAGCTGGCAACACCGGGGAATTTCCCCCGGCGGGGCAGCGCGAAACCGCGTTCGTAAAATAGAAAAAGCACAAGAAAAATGACAGACAGTCAGAAAATCCATACACAGCAGCACGCAAACCTGGCAGCAGCCGGGCGGTGGGCGCCTTCGGCAGTGACGGCCGTGCTCTTTGCCCTGTTCCTGCTCTTCGGCACTGCGGCCCGGGCGCAGGTGAAGGTCGTGGCCGCCATAGATTCCACCGAAATGCTCATAGGCGAGCAGACGGCAGTGCGCATCGACGTCACTCACCCCGCCGGCGCTGAGCCCGTGTTCCCATCCGACCTGCAGCAGCTCATGAACAAGGGTGTGGAGGTGATAGGAAGCGGCGTGACCGGAACGGAAAGTGCCGGCGGCGCCGAAACCACGCATTTCGCGTTTACCGTAACGAGTTTCGACCCTGCGCTTTATGCCATCCCCTCGCTCAGCGTGAAGGTGGGCAAGCGCACGTATGCCACGCAGCCCCTGGCGCTGAAGGTGAACGACGTGAAGGTTGACACTGCCAACGTTGACAAATACTTCGGGCCCAAGGAGATTATCGAGCCCGTTTATACCTGGCGCGACTGGATGCCGCTCTTCGTGCTTTCGCTGCTGCTCATTGCCGGTATTGCAGCCGTGCTCGTGGCCGTGCGGCGGCTGAAGCAGACCAAGGCTTTGCCGCGCCCCAAGCCGGTGACAAAGCCTGCAATGCTCCCCCATGAAGAAGCCCAACTGCTCATAGCCAAGCTCAAGGAGCAGCACGATGCAGGGCAGCTGGCACCGAAGGACTACTACACCGATTTGGTGGTGATACTGCGGCGGTACGTGGGCAAGCGCTACGGTTTCCGTACCGACGAGATGACTTCCCGCGAACTGGTGGAGCACCTCATCGACAATGCCTCCGCCGCTGAAGGGGAGCCGCGGCCCGACTATGCCGAGTTGCGCGAGGTACTAGCCACGGCCGACCTTGCAAAGTTCGCAAAGCTACAGCCCGAGGAAGGCGAAGACGAGCGCAACTTGGGCCGCCTGCAGGCTTACGTGGAAACCACGAAAAGCAACACTTCTCCCCCCGCCGCGCCGCAGGAAGAGGAGGAGGAAA
>CAVFSQ010000201.1:2362-3159 GCA_963625145.1 Bacteroidaceae bacterium
CCAGGAGCCGAGCACATGGCCACGACGCAAGAAGCAGCTGATGCTTGCCGCAGCCATTGCCCTGACTGCCGTGGTGGCGGCGCTTATAATCGTAGAAATTTTCGAATTGCTGCTATAGACAGAACACTGAAATGATTACATTCGCTAACAAAGAAGTCCTGCTGTTGCTGCTGTTGCTGGTGCCCTATGCAATATGGCACTTCATGCGACACCGCCGGCGCGAGGCTTTCATCACAGTTTCCGATACTAACGCATACCGCTACATACGCCCCACGCTCCGCACAAGGCTCATGCACGCACCCTTCGTGCTGCGCCTTGCCACCCTGGCTCTCATAGTGCTCATAATGGCACGCCCGCAGGGCAAGAATTCGTGGAAACAGTCGCAGGTGGAAGGCATCGACATAATGCTCGCCATCGACGCTTCAACCAGTATGCTCGCCGAAGACCTGCAGCCCAACCGCATTCAGGCCGCCAAAACCGTAGCCACCGAGTTCGTAAGCGCACGCCCAAGCGACAATATCGGGCTCACCGTGTTTGCCGCCGAAGCCTACACGCAATGCCCCATGACCACCGACCACACTGCGCTCATGAGCCTCATGCAGCAGGTGAGTTGCGACCTGGCCATGCACGGAGTGATTGACGACGGCACTGCAATAGGCATGGGAATTACCAACGCCGTGTCGAGGCTCAAGGAAAGCAAGGCCAAAAGCAAGGTAATAATTCTGCTCACCGACGGCTCGAACAATGCTGGGGAAATATCGCCGCTTACGGCTGCCGACATCGCCGCCGCCTACGGC
>CAVFSQ010000202.1:0-3146 GCA_963625145.1 Bacteroidaceae bacterium
GGTTTTCTTTTATCCTATATTGTCTTTATCACTCGAAATGTCGGATGAACCAAAATTTAGTTTTTGGCCTTGGAGAAAAGGCATGAAAAATGGTGTACCGACAAGTGTAGGTACACCATTAAATAGTTTCAGCGAAATGTTTAGTTTACGGCTTCGAGTTTGAATACGGCGCTTGCCAGATCACCGTCAAGATTTACGCGAATGCCGATGTTTTTGAGTGCGCTTCCCGTCATTATCTTCCCGTTGAGTTCGTTTGGACGGTTGGGGTCAAGCGGTGTGATGTCGGTGAATTTGTATTTCTTGCCTGCATCCACTCCGTCGAGCTTTATCACGGGATTGTTCTGCACACCGCAGAACTTGCGGTCGCGGTATACGTAGAACACGGCCTGTGCCTTGTCTTCGCTTGTATACATGAGTGCTGTTACGTTGTCGTCATCGTATGGTGAGTTCAGGCGGTAGAGGTCACCCATCTGCACCGTGTGCCTTATATCCTTGTAGGCAGCGATGGCGCGTTTCGCGAATTCTTTTTCGCTATCGTTCATATTCTTGGGCTGAAGCTCCATACCCAGACGGCCCTGCATTGCAACGTCGAAACGGAACTTGAGAGGCGTTATGCGTCCTGTCTGGTGGTTGGGAGTTGCGCTTACATGCGAGCCCATGCCAATTGCGGGATAGAAGTGCGACGTGCCCCACTGAATGAACAGGCGTTGGTAGGCATCGGTGTCGTCGCTGGTCCAGTATTCGTCGAACCATGGCAGCATGCCGTAGTTCACGCGTCCGCCGCCGCCGGCGCATGCCTGCACCACAACGTTGGGGTATTTTGCGCGTATGCGCTTGAGCACGTTATTGAGTCCGCGTTGATAGTCGATGTAGATTTGCGATTGGCGGTCGGCCTTAAGGTAGTGCGAACCGTAGTTCATGATGTTGGCGTTTGCATCCCATTTGATGTATGCAATGTCAGGCGCTTCGGTCATGACATTGTCGAACACCGAGAACACGTAGTCCTGTACTTTGGGGTTGGTGAGGTCAAGCACCATCTGTGTTCCGCCGCGGCCTTGCGATAGTGGGCGGTTGGAGTTGCTGAGTGCCCAGTCGGGATGCTTTTCAAACAGTTCGCTCTTTGTGTTTATCATTTCGGGCTCAATCCAAATACCGAACTTTATTCCGTGCCGCTTTGCAGCTTCGGTGAGCGGCTTGATGCCGTTGGGGAGTTTCTTCTTGTTTACCATCCAGTCGCCAAGACTTGTGTGGTCGTTGTCGCGTGGGTATTTGTCGCCGAACCAGCCGTCGTCCATTACGAACAGTTCGCCGCCGAGCGACGCTATGTCGCCCATCATCTGGTCCATAGTGGCTTCGTTGATGTTGAAGTACACGCCTTCCCATGAGTTGAGCAGAATCATGCGTTCCTGATCGCCGTGGCAGAGCATGTATTTGCGTGCCCAGCGGTGGAATGCACGACTCACTCCTCCTTTGCCTTCGGTGGAGTAGGTCATGGCGAATTCGGGTGTGGTGAATGTGTTGCCTCCGTCGAGTGTGTAGCGTGAAGTCTCTTCGTTGATACCGGCTATCACTTCAAGACCGTTTTTGCTTGTGGCGTTGGTCTTTATTTTGTAGTTTCCGGTCCATGCTAGGGTGCCGCCGAACACGGTTCCGCTGTTTTCAGAGGCTTTGCCGCCGACTGAAATCATTATGCTGGGGTTGTCGGCATGTGCATTCTGTATGCCTCGTTTGTTTGAAACCACGAACTGTCCGTCGTTGATTGGTTGCTCGTTGACGAAGTGTTCTGCCGCCCATGTGCCGTGGAAATGCGTTAGGTAGTTGTTGCTGCGCATTACAGGAATTTGTGCCGAGGCGAACATTTCGAGGTTTACGGGCTTCTTGCCTGTGTTTACGATGTCGGTCCAGGTTGAAATGATGTCGGTGCCGTTGTAGGCTTTGAAGTATTGGCGCACCTGCAGCGGGTAGACCTTGTCTTTCATGGCGATTACAATTGTTTTGCCGTTTGCGTCGCTTGTTGTGCTGATGTTTTCTACGGCAAGGTCGAGTGTCAGGCTTCCGTCGGATTGCGTCACAGCAATGGCCCTTTCGCCTTCGGTCCACACGCCGAATGCTTGGTAGCTTTCGCGGTCAAATGTCATTTGTGCGGCGCGCATGTCGGCAGTGCTTACCGCATCGTCTACGTGCGGCCCGTAGTACACGATTCGAGCTGTGCCGTTGTCGTTGTTTACAATTAGGGTTGTGGCTGGCGTGGAAAGTCGGCTTTCCTGTGCCCACGCAGTGCATGCTGTAAAAGCAAGTAGGGCTGCTGCGCCAATGGTTTTCTTTAACATGATTATTTGTTTTTGTTATTGTTGTTTAGTGTTTGAATATTGTAATGGGCTATGCCTTTACCACCTTTACGGTTACCACGATTTTCGGCATTTGCGGGTCGTTGGTAATCATAAGCACCCGTAGGCGCCCCGTGTGGTTTGCTTTGAGGAATTTTCGCAGCACGGTGATTTTCAGTTTTGCCTGTTTTCCCGGAGCTATTTTGCGCCCCACTCCGGCGTTGAGCGCGGTGTTTGAAACTTGCAGGGCTTTTATCTGCAGTGTGCCGCGCCCGGTGTTGGCTATCGTCACGGTTCCGCTCATGCGGTCCTTGCCAGCGGCGAGGAGTGTGAGTGTGTCGGCCGATATTGTGGTGCGCGGCGCAGTGGCGGGGTCGTTGGCCGCCAACTCTTCAGCCGACGGGAGCATCACGGCCGACACTCCTATCTCGTTGCTGTCATCAACCTTGTCGCCGGCATATCGGCTGAGGTAGACCGAAGTTTGCGTCAGCCCCATGTTGTGCAGGAAATTGCTGTTGAGGGTGACTGTGATTTTCCCGCTGCGGCGCGGCATGAGCCGTGCGGGCACCGCTTCTGCCGTGAGGAACGGCGGCAGGTGCATGAGTTCGGGCTTGTAGACGGTGGAGCTGCCGTTGTACACCTCTATGGTGCGCGTCTGTATGTCGCCGCGGTTGATGTCGTCGAATACCAGTTCGTCGGTGCTGAGGCTTATGCCGCCTATCCGGCAGGGAAAACTGTTGGTGTCGAGCGGGGCTTCGGTCACCACATTGCCGCAGACGGTGAGCATTGCGGGGCTGGGCGACGCGTTGGTGTAGACGG
>CAVFSQ010000203.1:0-3125 GCA_963625145.1 Bacteroidaceae bacterium
CTCCTATATTATATCCCAAACGGTCTTTTCTTGTTCCGTCAACAAAAACTGTGGATAAACAGCATAATGCAAGCAATGATGAAACAAACTTTTGTACCATATTTTTTGTTTATATATTTTTCCTAATTTCGAAGTAAAGGTACAAAATTGCAGCCTTAATCAATCGAGAAACAATCTGAACTGGAAGAAATAAGACTTGAATTTGATCTATTTCACGTTAAACAGGAATTGTATTGCCACTCTTTGTACTTTTATCGTACCGCACTCTTTCATTCTTTTGTGGACTACTCCGCAACCCAACTTTTTGTATTCCATCCAAATTCGTCAGTTGGTCGGCACAGCCATTCGAGCCTCCGAGAGAAACATAAGTGTCTACGCTGCATGACATGTGGTCAACAAAAGCAAGGAAGTTGTCTCTAGAAAACTACAAAAATCATTAACCAGCAGCGATACAATATGACAAGGAGAGACTTCTCGTATCACGATCAGTCATTGCCCCTTCGCAGTTCCCAGCAGGCTACAGCAGCCGCAGCGGCCACATTGAGCGAGTCGACACCGCGCTGCATTGGGATTCTCACTACATAATCGGCGCCAGCTATGGTTTCACGCGGCAGTCCGTCACCTTCGGTACCCATAATCAGAGCCAGCCGTGGTATCTGCTTAAGTATCGGGCTGGAGAGCGGCAGGGAGTCGGGAGTGAGCGCCATGGCAGCTGTAGTAAAACCCAGCGGGGGCAATTGCCCAAGCGGATTGTCGGTCCACGTCCATGGCACGCGGAAGACGGTGCCCATCGACACGCGCACCGAGCGGCGAGTGAGCGGATCACACGAATTGCGTGTGAGCAGCACGGCATCGATGCCCAAGGCGGCAGCCGAACGGAAGATGGCACCAACGTTGGTGGAGTCGACTACATTGTCGATAACCGCTACCCTGCTTGCCTCGCGGCACACTTCCTCAATGCCTGGCAGGACCATGCGCCGCATGGCGCACAGCACGCCGCGCGTCAGCGTGTAGCCTGTGAGTTGCGAAAGCAACTCGCGCCGGCCGGTATAGATGGGTATGCTGCCCTGCAACCGCTCCACCAAGTCGCGCGCATCGCCGTCGATGTGGCGGCGCTCGCACAGCATGGAAACGGGTTCACAGCCGCATTCAAGGGCCACGCGGATTACCTTGGGGCTCTCGGCCACAAACAGCGGTTCGTGGCCGCAGCACGAGCGCAACTGGCGCTCGGTGAGGCTGCGGTAGACTTCGAGTGCAGGCTCACCGAGCGAGGATATCTCAATTACGGGCATTGCGGGCCACCTAAACTTTCAGGAATATCTTCTTGCGGTAGAGAATATAGAGGAATATCCAGCACGAGGCTATCCATGACACTTCCTCGGCCACACGTCTAAGCGCTTCGGGGAAGAGGTTTATGAAGCCGTCGAACACCTGGTGCTGCACACCGTCGATAAGCGCGAAACGCTGGGCCATGTAGATGGTAATGGAGTTGAGACCTATCACCACGAAGAATTTAGCCCACTTGCGCCATCCCCTGACGTCGATAATGTAGTAGAACACCGAAAGCATCACTAGCGAGTATCCTGTCACGGCACACACGAACGAGCTTGTCCACAGCGCCTTGTTGATGGGGAACACGAAGTTCCATGCCCACCCCACTACGGCCATTGCCACACCGGCAACGAAGAGACAGAGGGCGCGGCGCGCGGGCGACACCTTTTCGTTTTTAATCCATTCGCCCGAAAGCATCCCCAGCAGGGCCGTAGCTATTGCGGGAAAGGTGGAGAGAAGGCCTTCGGGGTCGTACACTCCAGGTTGGAAGCAGTGGGCGCCGAGCACGGTGCGATCAATCCAACACGCTATGGAACCCTGTTTGCTGAAGATGTCGGCTCCGGCGGCATCGGGGGCCAGCATGGTGGCCATCACGGCCCAGTAGCCCAGCAGTATGAGCGCCACGATGGCCGCACGCCAGCGCAGAGGCTTTACCTTGGTGAAAATCAACGCGGCAAACATCCAGCCGAGCCCGATGCGCGAAAGCACGCTGCAGAAGCGCAGGGTGGAAAAGTGGAGCTCGAGCAGACCATTGTAGAACAGGCCAAGCAGCACGAGCATCAGTCCGCGCCTCACCACCTTGAGGTAAATCTGCCGCGGGGTGCGCAGCTTCTCAATCTGATTTTGCAGCGAGAAGGGCCATGTAACTCCGGCAATGAAAAGGAAAAGCGGGAATATGGTGTCGTGGTGGCGCAAGCCTTCCCACTCCACGTGGTCCATGTTCAGTCCGATGATGTTCCACACGTGCGATTCGGGGAACAACGCCGCAATGGCTGCAAGCAGCGAAGCTCCGCCCATGATGAATATCATGTCGAAACCGCGCAAGGCATCAAGAGATTCAAGTCGTTTCATACTGTTTTTATTTTCAATAGTTTATTATCGGTTTGTAGAAATTTTCCTTTCACGCAGTTTATCATTCCACAAGTAAATTCCGGCAAGAATGGTGCCCGAAATGGAATGCCACACGCAACTTATGGCGCATGGCAACACAGCCAAAGGCTGCTGGGCGAAAAATGTGCCGGCAAGCACCGTGGCCAGTCCGGCATTCTGCATGCCAACTTCGATGCTGATGGTGCGTTTCTTGGCGATGCCGAACCTTGCCAGCATGCCAGCGCACCAGCCCAGCAGATAGCCAAGGCTGTTGTGGCAGAACACCACGGCGAAAGTCCATATAAACAGCACGAATCCGCGCGACACCAGATCGTCGTGCACCGTTGATATCACTCCGCCCACGATCATAGCGAGGCACAGCACGCTCACGCCCGGCATAATCTGCTGAATGGTAGGGAATGCAGTGCGGTGGCTGAAGAAGCGGTTGAGCGCGCACCCCACGGCAACGGGTATTATGGTAACTATAAGTATGTTGGTAAACATGCCCACTATATCCACGGCCACTATCTGCCCGGCCGTGAGTTTCATCAGGAACGGAGTCATTATGGGGGCCAGCATCGTGGAGGCGCATGTCATGCCCACCGAGAAGGCCACGTCGCCGTGACAGAGATACGACATGATGTTGCTCGACACGCCGCCTGGGCAGCATCCCACAAGCAGAATGCCGATGGCGATGGCAGGGT
>CAVFSQ010000204.1:0-3115 GCA_963625145.1 Bacteroidaceae bacterium
GTCGTAGTGGATGTAGGTGGCGTCGGAAGGGTAAAAGTCCATTTTCACTCCGAATACCGGTGTGCTTCCCACATTGCCTTCGTGCGCGGAAAGGCGTTGCGCCATGCGGTTGAGAATGGTGCTTTTGCCGGCGCCGTTGATGCCGCTGAGAATGTTGACATCGGGTTTGAGGTTCCATACAATGTGTTTCTGCCCGCTCCATAGGCTTTTGATTTCGAAACGCGAGATATATTCGGCGGCTTTTTCCATGATTACTGGTATTGTTTGGGGTCAAAGTTACAAATAATTTGCTTGCGGCATGACCGGTGGCGTGCGAACTAATAGTTATTTTTGCAATATGAAGAATTGTGGGGTTATGGTGCGCGCGGTGATTTGCGTGCTTGTAGTTGCGGCCCTTGTTTCCTGCGGCCGGGGCGGTTCGGCCGGCAGCGGGGTGGCAGGAGATTCTATTAAGTTCGGTTATGCACGACTTGTGCATGTATACAGGCACGACGGTTGGATTCGTGCTGTGGTTGACAATCCGTGGAAAAGCGGCGCGGTGCTGCATGCCTACAATATAGTGCCGAAAAACGGCAAAGTTCCGGCATCTCTGCCCGAAGGCACTCTGCTGCGTACACCGCTTGAGCGCATGGTGGTGTTTATGTCGGCCCATTGCACGTTGCTTTCGGCGCTTGGGAAACTGCAGGCAGTGAAAGGCGTGTGCGACGCGCGGTATATACTGAAACCGGAAGTGGCCGGTTTTGTGGCCCGAGGCGGAGCCGAAGACATGGGAATGTCAATGCAACCTAATGTAGAGAAGATAGTAGCTGCTAAGCCCGACGCACTTCTCGTGTCGCCGTTTGCAAACGGAGGCGGATACGGCAAACTTGAAACGGCGGGCCTGGCGCTGTTGGAATGTGCCGACTATATGGAGCGCTCGCCTTTGGCGCGGGCCGAGTGGATGAGGTTTTACGGATTGCTGTACGGCTGTCCCGACAAGGCCGACTCGCTCTTTGCCGCAGTGGAAAGTAGCTACAATGCGCTCAAGGAAAGCGCGGCTTTATCCGCAGCGCGGCCCAAGTTGATGTGCGACTTGATGCAAAGCGGCAGTTGGTTTGTGCCGGGGGGCGAAAGCACCATCGGGCAGATGTTCAAGGATGCCGGCGCCTGCTATCTTTTTGGCGGCAACAAAGCAAGCGGCAGTGTGAACCTCGCGAAGGAAAAAGTGCAGGCCGAAGCTGCAGATGCCGATGTGTGGATAGTGCGCTACGGCAACGAAAACCGGCTAAGCTATGAGTCGCTGCGCCGGGAGAATCAGCTTTATGCAAAGTTCAAGCCGTGGAAGC
The DNA here is from genome assembly GCA_963625145.1 of Bacteroidaceae bacterium. Classification (GTDB taxonomy): domain Bacteria; phylum Bacteroidota; class Bacteroidia; order Bacteroidales; family Bacteroidaceae; genus UBA6398. The sequence goes on from CAVFSQ010000204.1 coordinate 1,326, forward strand.
AACGCCGTATCTACGCTTGCAATACATTGAAAGTACCCTATTTCGATGAAGAGCCGTTCCGACCCGATTATATGTTGCGCGACCTTGTGGCAATACTCCATCCCGAATTAGCGCCGAAAGGTGGAATGCGCTATTTTGAACCTCTAAAAGACAATTAGGAAAATTGAAAGTAAACCACGTCAGAACAACAATTGTCGTTTCGGTCCTGGCTGCCGTAGCATTTTTTGTGCTCAATATATTCTGCGGAGCGGTGCACATTGCACCCCATGAAATTGTCGCAGTCTTTACAGGCGGCGATGTAGCCGAAACAGTACGCTTCATAGTGCTTGATTCCCGCCTTCCGCAGGCCGTGGGGGCCGTGATGTGCGGAGCGGGACTGGCTGCAGCGGGGCTGATGCTGCAGACTGCTTTTGCCAATCCGCTTGCCGACCCGTCGGTGCTTGGCATAAATGCCGGCGCGAGCCTCGGAGTGGCTGTGGCTTTGCTTGCCCTTGGCGGCGGTGCGGCCGTGGCCGGGGTTTCGCTATCGGGATTTGTGCTTACCGTGACGGCCGCATTCGCAGGAGCCACCGTTGTGCTGCTGTTGCTCACCGCATTTGCTGCGGTGTTGCGAAACAGGTATGTGCTGCTGATAGCCGGGATTATGGTGAGCTATATTGTGTCGGCCGTTATAGAATTGCTCAGTTCGATGGCCACTGCCGAAGGCGTGCATTCCTATGTATTTTGGGGAATGGGAAATTTTGGCGGCATTTCGCGCACGGTGCTTCCGGCTTTCTGCATTGTAATGTTGTTGGCGCTGGTTGTATCGCTGGCTATGGCTAAACCCCTCAATGCCCTGTTGCTGGGTGACAGCTATGCCGCCAATCTCGGAATTTCGCCGCGCCGCACGCGCATGCTGCTGTTTGCAGTTACCGGTATTCTTTCTGCCGTGCCTACGGCCATGTGTGGCCCGGTGGCGTTTCTTGGGCTTGCCGTGCCTCACATGGCGCGCTTTGCGGCGCACACGTCCGACCACCGCACTCTACTTCCAGCCACGATGCTTATGGGAGCGGCTGTGGCCGGTGCCTGCAACCTAATATGCAATGTTCCGGGCGGTGGAGTGCTGATTCCGCTTAATGTAGTCACGTCGCTGTGGGGCGTGCCGGTGATACTCTGCGTGCTGTTTGGTGCGGTGCGCAACCGGCTTTAGTCTTTGACGAAAAAAGCGGGATATTGTGCGATGACAATATCTCGCGGATCGGGTTAATTTGCCGGAATGAATGCAATAATACCGTTAGTTTATCTTTACGATGACGGTTATCTCGACTTCGGGGTATATTCCTTCGTCTTCATATTTCATCATGTAGATGCGGTTGCTTTTCTTTGATTTTGTAGTGAAAACCATGGTGATTTCATCGTTGGAGTGCTTGGTCGTGGCATTGTGCTTTTCGGCCTCTTTCTTGAAAGCGTTTATAAGCTTCGGTGATTGCGGCCCGTCGTATTCCAGCTTTTTCACCATTTTTTCTACAGCATGGGTCTTTTCGTTGCGCTTTATGGCCGAGGTGTACTCTGCGCTTCCGATATTGCTGAATTCGTCAATCATGTCATCTACGCTGTTCTGTGCCCATGCAGTCGTAGAAAGCATGGCTATCAATATGGCGTATATAGTTTTGCGTATCATAGTTCTTTATTTTAGCATTTGTTCGATATCGTGCCTCTGCTCGGGATCTTCGATGTTTTCGAGCAGTTTCTGCTCGGCATTTTCAACCGTAGTCATGCTCTTTACGCCGCGTTCGATGTCGTCGGCATTG
>CAVFSQ010000205.1:0-3080 GCA_963625145.1 Bacteroidaceae bacterium
AGAAGACATTATTGTAGAGGTTCTGGGATTGGGCTTGCCGATTGTAACGGTGGTGATGTGTTTTGTTTGGCTGATTAAGAAAAAGAAGTCGGAAACCGAATTGCGCAAGACGATTGTGGAAAACAACATTGATGCCGAGACTGCCAGACTGTTGGTGGAAAAGCCTTCTGCAAAAAGCGGCGGTAACCACTACGGCACGCTTACCTGGGGGCTTGCGCTTTTGGGATTTGGACTGTCATTGCTGGTTATCACCCTGGCAGGTTTTCAGCCGTTTCAGGATGGAAACGAGTATATGTTTATGATTGGCGCTGCAGTAGGATTTGGAATCGGACTGCTTGCAGCGTTTATAGTAATCATGAAATTAAAGAAAAAGTCGAGGCCGGATACCAAGCCGGAAGCCGGAAGCGAAACCGACGATACGGAATAGAAAGATACTTTTATGCATTTTTTGAGAAAAGGGCTGTGCCGGAATTTGCGGTACAGCCCTTTTTGAAAATCTCCTGCTGCGTTTTTCGCTGTGGCAGGGTAAAGGTTGGTTGGTATTGGCTTAAGCCTCGTTTAGGCTTGTGCTGTCGTTGCGCTTTTCCTGTGTTGCGCTTTGTGCCGACGGCTGTTGCTGCGCATTGCGCGGCTTGCGTGGCCGGCGCCGGCGGTTTCCTGCGCTTGTTGCCGCATTGCTTTCCTCGGGGTTGGCGGTGGCGGCATCTTGTGGCCTGTCGGTCTTGGCACGCTGGGGCCCTGAGCTGTGGCGGCGCTGCCGGTGCTGCCGTTTGTCGTCATTTTCGCTGCTGACGCGCGGCGGAACGCTGACGAGTTCGGCTTCCATGGCTGTGCGTTTTTCCTTGGCGCCCAGTATTTCGGCAATCTTCTGCTTGTCGTTGTTGAGCATCACAAGAGTTTCGCGTGCCGCATTCTGGTGGCTTTCCTTTTTCGAGAAACCGGTGCCCTTGCCGCATGCCACGCCTTCGATTACCACGGTCGACTTGAATGCCGGGGTTTCGCTTGTAGAGGCGTTCTTGGCAGGCTCGTCGCAGAGAATTTCGGTTTTCAGGCGGTTGCGTTGTGCCCATTCCAGCAGTTTGCTCTTGAAGTTCACTTCTTTCTTTGCCACACTTTCGAGGTTCAGGTGGCCGGCGATTATGCGCTGCTTCATGAACCACAGGCTGCGCCGGTAGCCGCGGTCGAGGTAGATGGCGCCCACCAGGGCTTCGAATGCGTTGCCTTCGATGTAGCTGTTGTGGCCGCTTTGCCGCCCGCTGTAGCGTATGAGCTTGTCGAGCCCAACTTCCATTGCCATTTTGTTGAGCGTTTCGCGCTGCACGATTTTGCTGCGCGTGGTGGTGAGGAACCCTTCGCGTTTTCCCTCAAAATGGCGGTAGAGGATGTCGCTGGTGGTAGCTTCGATTATGGCATCGCCAAGAAACTCCAGCCGCTCGTTGTTGATCTGCTTCCCTCCCTTTGTCAGCAGAGCCGACGAACTGTGGGCCAATGCCAGCTTGTAGAGCATGATGTCTCGGGGGTAGAACCCGAGAATGTTGTAAAGCGATGAAAAAAGCTCCTTGTCCTTGCGGAAAGGGAGCTTTAGTTTATCTATGATATTTGTCATCCAGATATAGAGATGTGAAGCTTTTGGCTAAAATGTGTTATTTCGCAAATTTCTTCACAATGACGCAGGCGTTGTGTCCGCCGAATCCGAATGTGTTGCTCAATGCTGCACGTACGGTGCGCTTCTGCGCCTGGTTGAACGTGAAGTTGAGGTTGTAGTCGATTTCGGGATCGTCGTCGCCTTCGGTGTGGTTGATGGTGGGAGGAATGATGTCCTCTTCAACAGCCTTGACCGAGAACATGGCTTCAACTGCTCCTGCTGCACCGAGAAGGTGGCCTGTCATTGACTTTGTGGAGCTGATGTTGAGCTTGTAGGCATGCTCGCCGAATACGTCCTTGATAGCAAGTGCTTCCGAGCGGTCACCCACGGGCGTTGAAGTTCCGTGAACATTGATGTAGTCAATGTCTTCGGGCTTCATGCCGGCGTCTTTCAGCGCGCGTGTCATCACGAGTTTTGCTCCGAGCCCTTCGGGGTGTGAAGCCGTGATGTGGTGTGCGTCGGCCGACATGCCTGCTCCTGCTATTTCGGCGTAGATGTGTGCGCCGCGTTTCAGTGCGTGTTCCAGTTCTTCAAGAATCAGAATGCCGGCGCCTTCACCCATGATGAATCCGTCGCGCGAAGCGCTGAACGGACGCGAAGCGTGCTCGGGGTCGTCGTTGCGTGTCGAGAGGGCGTGCATGGCGTTGAATCCGCCCACACCGGTGGGCCAGATTGCCGCTTCGGCGCCGCCTGCTACGATGGCGTTGGCTTTTCCGAGACGTATGAGGTTGAATGCGTCTGCTATGGCATTTGTGGAAGATGCGCATGCCGAGGTTGTGGCGTAGTTGGGTCCGTGGAAGCCGTAGTTGATGGAAATCTGTCCGGCTGCGATGTCGGAAATCATTTTGGGGATGAAGAAAGGTGAGTAGCGCGGGCCGAATTCCTCTCCGGTCTTGGCATAGTTCACTGACTCCTCCTCGAATGTGCGGATACCGCCTATTCCGACGCCGAGCACAACGCCGATTTCGTTCTTGTCAACGGTTTCAAGGTCCCAGCCGCAGTCTTTGATGGCTTCGGCAGCTGCCACAACGGCATACTGCTCGTAGAGGTCCATCTTGCGCACCTCCTTGCGGTCGAAATAATCCTGGGGGTTGTAGCCCTTTACTTCGCACGCAAAGTGGGTCTTGAACTTGGAAGTGTCGAAATGCGTAATCTCGGCAGCGCCGCTTACTCCGCGCTTGGCGTTCTCCCAGGTTTCGGGAGCCGTCTTGCCCAACGGAGTTATCGCGCCAATGCCGGTTACGACAACTCTTTTCAATTCCATCTTGAAATGTTAAGGGTAAACGTAAGTAATTGCTTACTTAACGTTTGCCTCGATGTATGCGATTGCGTCGCCGACGGTGGAAATCTTCTCTGCCTGGTCGTCGGGAATCTGGATTGAGAATTCCTTCTCGAACTCCATGATGAGCTCTACTGTGTCGAGAGAGTCTGCACC
>CAVFSQ010000206.1:0-3073 GCA_963625145.1 Bacteroidaceae bacterium
ACGATATCGAATATGGCATCGGCAAGCCCTATGGCAGGCGAAATTTCCACGCTGCCGTTGATTACTTGCACTTCTGCCTTTATATTGTTCTTCTCAAGGAAACTTTTGAGTATTGCAGGATAGGATGTGGCAATGCGTCTGCTCTCAAACCATGGGAGTCCGTTGTACGACGTGTCTTTGGGCACTGCGAGCGACAAGCGGCATTTTCCAAAGCCGAGGCGTGCCACGATATCAGCCTCATAGCCACGCTCCACAAATTCGTTCTCACCGACAACGCCAAGGTCTGCCACACCGCTTGCCACTGTTTCGGGTATATCATCGTCGCGCAGATAGAGTGCCTGAAGCGGGAATGTTGAAGACTCGGATATAAGTGCGCGCTTCGATGTGCCGAGCTTTACATCGGCTTCGGCAAGAAGCTGCATGGTGTCGTCGTGAAGACGTCCTTTCGATTGGATTGCAATTCTTATCATGACTGTATGTTCGTTTTATTGTTCCCCCGCTGTCTCAGCCAGCCTGCGCATGGTGAGCGACGTTATCTTCATGCGGGGAGTTATACGTGTGTTTACTGAATACGCAGTGCGGCTTTCCGTGCCGTCGGAGGCTGTAGATATTTCAGTGACGGTGAATGTCGCGTTCATAAACTTTTCGCCTGTTGTCTCGGAAATGGTTTTGGTGATGCTGAAATTGTCGTTTATCACAAACTCAGGCCGTGCGGAACTTGAAGCAAGACGTGTGGCGTAGGCTTCAACATCGCTTTGCGTTGCACCGCGGCGATTAAGGAAGTTGTCCATAACCTCTTCGGTTACCGATGCTATTGTCGCTTCGCTGTTTTCCCCGAGAGCGCTGAAGAAGCGTGCGCAGAGCGTTTTCACCTGCTCGGCTTCGGCGGGCTGCACTTTCAGCGCCGTTAAGTGGGCTTCGAGCTCGGCACACTGCTGCAGATATTTGCCGTTGGGATGGCTTGCGGAATATATTTGCAGTGCTTCGGGCGTGCCTGCTGCCACAGCTTCTGAAAAATCGAGCGAATCTATCTTGTCGGTGCATGCCTGTTCGAAAGCCGAACCCGTATGCTTTTTCAAGAATTCCACATAGACGCTTTTGGTGTTTGCAACGCATGCATCGTTCCAGTCGACTATTTCGGCAACGAGGCTCTGCAACTTCTGCTTAACCTCATCGGCATGCGCGCCCCCGGGATAGGTTTCCAGATAATGTGCAAGCAGAGTTGTATCTGCCGAGGCTATCACCTCATTGTAGCATTCCTCCTCGGCACGTTGCGTTTTCGCGTTGTTCACGAGCCAATAAGCCAAAGCCGCAAGTGCCACAACGATTACCGCAACTACCGCTATTACCACTGCCTGCCTGTTGCTTTTCTGCTTGCGTGCCGGAGCGTAGGGATCGACATTGAGATAGTTTGCAGCATCACCCGACACCGGCGATTTTTTCTGTTCAAGCGGACGGAGCGAAGGCATTACAGCCCCGCATGAAGGGCATTCCGTGGCGCTGCGAAGCATTATCTTGCCGCAATCGCCGCACTTTTTTACATTTCCAGCTATTGCCACTCCGCAACTCGGGCAACGCTCGGCTGCATCCGACACTTCATGGCCACACTCTGGGCATTTTATTATTGCCATAACAATTCTTTATTACACTATTGTTCAAAAAAAGGCATTTACCGCGGCATTATGCCTGCAGTATACCTATTACTTTTTGCAAAAGTACTGTTTTTGAAACAAAAAACGGCTTTGACGCGCCATATATTTAGAGTTCCCGGAAGCGGAAGCCCCGATTGCCATGCCGCACAAACCATGAATGCGTAACTGCAAGGTAAAACACCAGAGAAACCACCACGAGCAGCAAAGCGCAGAGCGAAACCATCGTGCCTGCCGAAAATGCCAGCAAAAGCCCAAGCGCAAAGCCGCTTTCACGCGAAAGCATATACGTATTCTGGGCTGTGCCGCGCTGGCAATGCCCCGTAAGTTTCAGGAAATAGAGCAAGAACCGCGAAGCTGCCAATTCCAGCCCCAAGCCGAACATCAGCGATGCCACATTCAGCGATGCCGCCGATGCAGTTGCCATAGGCACCAGCAGCGAAGCCAGCACACATACCATGCCGAAAACTATTTCCGCACGCGCATCGGCATTGACAAACACGAAAATCCTCAAGAGATGCACGATTGTGACTCCGATTGCCACGAAAGCGCATTCCGCCAAACTATGGCTCGCGCCTACATACACTCCTGCCAATGCCGAAAACATCAGGAAATTGATGAACGGCAGCAAGTCGCCTTTAAGCCAAAAGCGGTCGCAGCTGAACACCGGGACTTTTATCGGCGCCCGGAACGGGACGTTGATTTTCGACACCACTAAGACAGAACCCAACACGAGCGCCAGACTTGCAATGATTGCCGTCGAGAAACTGAAGCTAGCAACAAGAAACCTTGCGGCCACCACTCCGGAAAACAGCCCTACCATAGCCGACCATGCAAAATAATAGTCGGAGCGGGTGCGCCTCTCCGATGCAGTAAGGTCGTTGAGCAGGGTGCTTCCCAATGCCACTTGCGACAGCCCGCAGAATATACCCTGCAGAAAGCGCGACACGGCCACCGTTTCCATCGAGAAGCAGAAATATGGAAGCAGCGACGACGCCATTATTCCAAACAGCGAGAAAATGTATGTCTTTTTCCGCTGATAGGTGTCAACCACCCAGGAACAGAACGGGCCTATGCAAAACAATCCTACTACAAACAATGCCAAGATCAATGCCCATACCGTAGTCTGTTCTCCGCCGGCACCAACCTTCGCAAAAACGGCAGACATCTGCATGAACACCGCAGCAACAACAAAAAAGTTGGCAAAGCAGATTTGGGCCAAGACTTTCGACATTATAGTTTTCTTTTTACTGACTGGTTAATACTGCTCTGCGCTGTTGGGGAAATCGCCGCTCCGCACATCGTCCACATATTTCCCCACTGCATCTGCAATTACGGAATAGAGGTCGGCGTATCTTCTGAGGAATTTCGGCGCAAAGCCTTTGTTCATTCCCAGCATGTCCTGGGCCACGAGCACTTGCCCG
>CAVFSQ010000207.1:0-3067 GCA_963625145.1 Bacteroidaceae bacterium
CCAATACACCGGCCGCCTGCGCCATTCGGTGGCCTACATGCTCGGGGCCCGGAACTTCTACATCCCCATCTTTGAAGAAGCTCTAGCGATCTACAATCTCCCGCTCGAACTGAAATACCTTCCGGTAATAGAGAGCGCGCTCGACCCTACAGCCGTAAGCCGCAAAGGGGCTACGGGACTGTGGCAGTTCATGCTCGCCACGGCAAAGCGCTACGACCTCAAGATAAACAGCCTCGTAGACGAACGGCGCGACCCCATCAAAGCCTCGTATGCCGCAGCACAATACCTTAGCGACCTCTACAAGATGTACGGTGACTGGAACCTTGTTATCGCAGCCTACAACTGCGGGCCGGCATCGCTCAATAAAGCAATCCACCGCGCCGGAGGGAGCAAAGACTACTGGACAATATACCCCTACCTCCCCAAGGAAACCCGCGGCTACGTGCCCGCATTCATCGCTGCAAACTACGTGATGGAATACTACTGCGAGCACAACATCTGCCCCATGCGGGCAAGGCTCGTAGACGCCAACGACACTGTGATTGTAAACAAAGACCTTAACCTCGAACAGATAGCGTCGCTGTGCGGAGTGGAAATGGAACGGCTGAAAGCCGTCAACCCGCAATACAAAACTTCAGTCGTGCCGGGCAACTCCTACGACTGCATACTGCGACTCCCCTCCGAAGCTGCATTGAAGTTCATCGACCTAGGCGATTCGGTTTACAACTACCGCAGCGATGAACTTCTGGCAAAGCGCAAAACGGTAGAGGTTGACGAATCGGAACTGGCAAAACAGACTACCACGACTTCACGCAGAAGCCGCAGGTCGCGTTCATCGTCAAGGCGAAGCCGCGGCCGCAGCATCACTATCAAGAACGGACAAACGCTTTCGGAAATAGCGTCGAAATACGGCACTACAGTATCGAAACTGCGCCGCCTCAACGGCATAAAGGGTTCAAGCATACGGGCAGGCAAAAAACTGAAAGTAAAATAGACGCCAAAGGATATATCCCGGTTCAACCAAATCAAAACAACCTAAAAAGTTCCGACAATGTCCACCGCAACACCCGATACGAGCAAAGACGAACAGATGATAACCGAGGCGTTCAACCATCTGCTAGACACCTACCTTGCCTCGAACCACCGAAAGAAGACAGAAGTAATAACCAAAGCTTTCAACTTTGCGAAAAAAGCCCACAGCGGAGTGCGCCGCCTCTCGGGCGAGCCGTACATCATGCACCCCATAGCCGTGGCGCAAATAGTGTGCGAAGAAATCGGGCTCGGGTCAACGTCAATCTGCGCCGCACTGCTTCACGATGTGGAAGAAGACACCGACTACACCAACGAGGATATCGCCAACCTTTTCGGGGCAAAAGTGGCAAATATAGTTGAAGGGCTCACAAAGATTTCGGGAGGCATATTCGGGGAAAGGGCCTCGCTCCAAGCCGAGACTTTCAAGAAGCTGCTGCTCACGATGAGTGACGACATACGCGTCATACTCATAAAAATAGCCGACAGGCTTCACAATATGCGCACGCTCAGTTCGATGCTGCCGCGCAAGCAGTACAAGGTGGCTGGCGAAACGCTGTATATATACGCCCCGCTGGCCGACCGCCTTGGGCTCAACAAAATAAAAATCGAGCTCGAAGACTTGAGTTTCCACTACGAACATCCGCAGGAATACAAGGAAATCAAAGGGAAACTGGCCAAGACGCAGGCCGAACGCGAGGAGATCTTCAAAGAATTCACCGCGCCCATTCGCGAAGCGCTCGACAAGACAGGGCTCAAATACCGCATACTGGCTCGCATCAAAACGCCATATTCCATATGGAAGAAGATGCAGAACAAGCATATAACTTTCGAGGAAATATACGACATACTGGCTACCCGAATCGTTTTCGAGCCAAGTTGCGACGAGAAGGAAGTGAGCGAATGCTTCAACATCTACGTTGCACTGTGCCAGATTTACAAGCCGCAGCCCGACCGCCTGCGCGACTGGATTTCACATCCCAAAGCCAACGGATACCAAGCCCTCCACGTAACGCTGATGAGCAACCGCGGCGAATGGATAGAGGTGCAGATACGCTCGAAACGCATGGACGACATCGACGAGCAAGGTGTGGCCGCCCACTGGAAATACAAGGCTTCGGGCGAAGACTATACCGACGACGAACTTTCGAAATGGCTGCATACGATTAAGGAAATACTTGACGACCCGCAGCCAGACACTCTCGATTTCCTCGAAACCATAAAGCTGAACCTCTTCGCCAACGAGATTCTAATATTCACGCCCAAAGGCGAAATCAAGACTATGCCGGCCGGAGCCACTGCGCTCGACTTTGCATTTTCCATCCACTCCTTCCTCGGCAGCCACTGCATAGGAGCAAAGGTAAACCACAAGCTCGAGCCATTGAGCCACAAGCTTCAGAGCGGCGACCAGGTGGAGATTCTGACATCGCGCTCGCAGCATGTGCAACCCGAATGGATACAATATGCCAACACCGCCAAGGCCAAGGGCAAGATACGCGCACTGCTGCGCCGCGACGAACGCGAAAAGCGCATACAGGGCGAAGAGATTTTGCGGAATTTCCTCAAGGAAAAGGACATAGAGATAAACAGCGCGGTAATCGACAAACTCTGCCGCTTTCACGAAGTGTCAACACGCGATGCGCTGTTTTTGGCAATAGGCGAAAACAGCATAGTGCCCAACGACTCGGATGCCGATTTCCTGCAAGGACGGCAACGCAAGACTTCTTCGTGGCGCAAGTTCATACCGTTTATAAGCAACAAGCAGAAAACTACCGATAACAGCGACATCAAAAAAATCTTCATCGACGGCATCGACCGCAAGAAGACTTTTCCGCTCAACGAGGATACCATCAAGCACTGCCGCATAGCGGAATGCTGCCATCCGATTCCCGGTGACGACGCTCTGGGATACATAGACCCCTCGAACGAGTTTTTCATACACCGCCGCGACTGCCCTGTTGCCGAAAAACTGAAGAGCAACTACGGCAACCGTGTGGTGGCTGTGGAATGGCAGATGCACCACATAAACCTCTACCCC
>CAVFSQ010000208.1:0-3057 GCA_963625145.1 Bacteroidaceae bacterium
ATATACGACCCTTCGGTTGGAGTGGGGTATGTTTTCAGGATAAATCTTTTCTGTACCGCTTTGGTAACGCTCTTTTTCCACCGCGAACTTACAGGCTTAAAATGGGTTTTCGACCGCGCTTTGGCTCGGCGTATGCTGAAATATTCGTGGCCCATACTGCTTCTCGGTATAACGGGAATACTCAACCAGACTGCTGACAAGATTATTTATCCGCTTGTTGCGCCAGGTGCCGGTCATGTACAGCTTGGAATATACGGCGCTGCAGCCAAGATTGCTATGATAATGGCTATGATAACGCAGGCTTTCCGCTATGCCTACGAGCCGTTTGTTTTCGGAAATGCGGAAAAAGACGGTTCGCGCGACACTTACGCCAAGGCCATGAAATATTTCGTGATTTTCACTTTGCTGGCATACCTTGTTGTGGTTGGTTGGCTTGACGTGCTGAAATATATCATAGGACGCGACTATTGGGAAGGCTTGAAAGTGGTTCCCATAGTGATGGCAGCAGAAATAATGATGGGAATTTATTTCAACCTTTCGTTTTGGTACAAACTTATCGACAAAACTGTCTACGGGGCATGGTTCTCGGGAATAGGCTGTGTTGTGCTGGTGACAATTAACGTGGTATTTATTCCCATTTACGGCTATATGTCATGCGCCTGGGCAGGTGTGGCCGGCTACGGCACTGCTATGTTGCTGTCGTATTTTATAGGCCAGCGCAAATATCCAATAAACTATCCGTTGAAGTCGATAGGTGTATATGTGCTTATAGCTGCCGTGTTTACTGCCGTGATGCTGTTTTTGCCGAAGTCGTTGCCTACTGTGGTGCGCCTTGCAGCCAACACGTTGCTTATAGTGCTTTTCGTGGTGCATATTGTGCACTACGACTTTCCGCTTTCAAGCATTCCGTTTATAGGACGTAAGTTCAAGTAAACTCTTCCGAAACGGTTGTTATCGGGATGAATTGCGTATTTTTGCATATCATTCCTGCAATGTGCGGGAAAAACAACGCAATGCGATATGAAAATTGAAAAAGACATAGTTTCGGCCGCTTCCGAAGCGGTGAAGGCGCTTTACGGTGTAGAGCCTGCCGATGGCATGATACAAGTGCAGAAAACAAAGCGGGAATTTGAAGGCTCATTGACTCTAGTGGTGTTTCCGTTGCTTAGGCTGTCGCGCAAAAAGCCCGAAGATACGGCGCAGGAAATAGGCGAGTACTTGCTTTCCAACTGCAAGGCTGTAAGTAAGTTCAATGTTGTGAAGGGCTTTCTTAACCTCAGCATTTCCGATGAAAGTTGGGCAAACCTTCTCGACAGCATTGACGCTGACCCTAATTACGGTATACAGAAGCCTGATGACAATGCACCGCTATGGATGATAGAGTATTCTTCGCCAAACACCAACAAGCCGCTTCACCTGGGGCACGTACGCAACAACCTTCTTGGATGGGCTGTTGCCAATATCGAGGAAGCCTGCGGGCGAAAAGTGGTGAAGACAAACATTGTAAACGACCGCGGAATACATATCTGCAAATCGATGCTGGCATGGCTGAAATGGGGCAATGGAGTCACTCCGCAAAGCGCCGGAAAGAAAGGTGACCATCTCATTGGCGATTTTTACGTGCTCTTTGACAAGCATTATCGCGAACAGACTGCAGCATTGGCAGCGGAGTATACGGCTAGCGGAATGAATCCCGACGAAGCAAAAGAAAAGGCAGAACGCGAGGCTCCGCTCATAAAGGAAGCGCACGAAATGCTCGTGAAATGGGAACAGGGAGACAAGGAAGTCCGCGCGCTATGGCGTAAGATGAACGAATGGGTATATGCCGGTTTCGACGAGACTTACAAGGCCCTTGGCGTAGGCTTCGACAAAATATATTATGAGAGCGATACATACCTTGTAGGAAAGCAACTCGTGAACGAAGGGCTTGAAAAAGGCCTTTTCTTTCGCAAGCCCGATGGCAGCGTATGGGCCGACCTTACAGGCGAAGGGCTAGACGAAAAACTGCTTATCCGCAGCGATGGTACTTCGGTGTATATGACTCAGGATATTGGTACTGCAAAGCTTCGCTATCAGGATTTCCCCATCGACAAGATGATTTATGTGGTGGGCAACGAGCAGGACTATCATTTCAAGGTGCTGTCAATACTTCTCGACCGTCTTGGATTCGAGTGGGGCAAGAGCCTCGTGCATTTTTCCTACGGCATGGTTAACCTTCCCAACGGAAAGATGAAGAGCCGCGAAGGCACTGTGGTTGATGCCGATGAACTTGTGGAAGGAATGGTAGCAACCGCACGGCAGACTAGCGAAGAGCTCGGCAAGTTCAACGACCTTTCAGAGCAGGAACGCAACGAAACTGCAATAATTGTTGGCCTTGGAGCACTGAAATATTTTCTTCTTAAGGTTGATGCACGCAAGAACATTCTTTTCAATCCTGCCGAAAGCATTGACTTTAACGGAAACACAGGGCCTTTCATACAGTATACCTATGCCCGCATACGCTCTGTGCTACGTAAGGCAGTGGCCGACGGACTTAAGGTTACAGGTCCCGTGCAGAAAGGAACACCGGTAAACGAAAAGGAAAGCCAACTGATACAGATGCTTTCGGAATTCGAGACTACTGTGAAGGAAGCCGGTGACAATATGAACCCAAGCGGAATTGCCAACTACTGCTACGAACTCGTGAAGAACTACAACCAGTTCTACCACGACTATTCGATACTTCACGAAGATAATGCGGCCGTTAAGCACATGCGTCTCGTGATGTCGGCAAATGTGGCAAAAGTTGTGAGCGAGGGAATGAACCTCCTCGGCATAGAAATGCCCGAAAGAATGTAAATGGATTCCGAAAAACCTTCGGCCCGGCATTCGGCGCGATACAAATGCGTAACCCTTACCGACGAAGAGCGGCAAGGGTTTTCGGCTTCATTGCTCAACAGCAGCAATATAGACGGAGGAAATTTTGTTGATTCGGTAATCAACGGCGACAATATGGAAATTCTTACACTATTACCAGATGAATTTGCCGACCTTATAGTGGTTGATCCTCCCTATAAT
>CAVFSQ010000209.1:0-3046 GCA_963625145.1 Bacteroidaceae bacterium
CTTGGCATAGCCTTTGGCCACGTAGCTCTTGAAGGCGGTATAGTCCACTTCCTTGTCGATGCTGCTGCTGCCGTTGTTGGTGAAGAACAGCACGACGAGAGTTCCTATTATTATTGCATACACCCAGTTGAGGTTGAACTTGGGCATATTCTGCATAGGTTTCTGGTTTTGCGGGGTCATATCGTGTCAGTCAATGTCGGGAATGTTGGTCAGCGCGGCATCGGCCCAAAGGTGTTCAAGGTCGTAGAATTCGCGCTCGTCGGGCAGGAAAATGTGTACGAAAACGTCGCCGTAGTCCATGGCAATCCACTGCCCGTTGTCAATGCCCGACACGGCGTAAGGCTTCGTGGCGCTGGTTTCGCGTAGCTTGTCGCCTATCGATTTTGCTATGGCGGTTGTCTGGTTGGGGGTGTTTCCCTGGCAGATAACAAAATAGTTGCAAATCCTTGTTTCTATCTTGTAGAGGTCGGCCACTACGATGTTGCTTCCTTTCTTGTCCTGAATCCCTTCGATTATGTTATCCAGTAATGCTTTGTTGTTGTCCATTTAATGCTTATAAAGTTTGGTTGCAAAGGTAGATGTTTTTGGTAATATACGCCCATAGCTTGTGCTTAAATAATGTTTTGCGTGGGTAGGCATGAAAAATATTTTCAAGAAATCGTCCGAGAAATTTTGCTGTTTCGCAGAAACCTCTTACTTTTGCATTCGAATTCTGGATGAGTTCACAAATTGTTTGGGATATGGTGTAATGGTAACACAACAGATTCTGGTCCTGTTTTTCCTGGTTCGAGTCCGGGTATCCCAACAACCGAGCGCCTGCTGAAACATCAGCGGGCGTTTTCTTTTTTTACGTATCGGGGAGTTTCAAACGTATATCCCTGCCAGCAAGTGTAGCATGATATATCTACGCGCGGCCTTGCTATTCAGAAGCAGGCTTCATTGCCGGGCATAATCGTATGCACTTGTGCATAACCCTTCCGGGCAAAAATAAGGTTTCGGAAAATGTTTGTGTATTTTGTGGCAAGAATACTTCCCAAGAAGTATTGCGGCGAAAAGTTTTTGCTGGATATGAATTAGTGACTAATACCTAGCCTATAGCATAAAGAAGTCTTTACTAATATGCAAAATGCTATAAATTTCAGTGCCCAGGCTTTTCGCACATTGATTAAAAGCCATTCCCTTAATGAAGTGTGGTATTTGTATTGTTTGACTTCTAATCTGATTTTCTTTATGTATTGATACTCGTCACGCACTATAACTTGTGGCTCTGCATAAGCTACGCCCGTTATTCCATTGATTTTTGATTTTATAATCTCTGGCATGTAATTTGGCAGTAAATCGTTTGGAATAGAATTTTTGCGTGCTTTGTCGAATGCTATTTCGTACTTTAATGAACTTCTTTTGGTATGGCTTACGCTGCTTGTGTTACGTCGGAAATTATAAACTTGTTTGCTGCAAATTTTTGGCGGTCTAGAGAGTGAGAACATAATACGTATGTTCATTATCATGTCTTCGCAACCGTCAATATCTCGTGGGAAATCGAATACAACTGGAGCTAGTAAGGAATGGTGGTAGAGCTTCGCCCATGGGGTTGGTGGAAACAATTTCGATGTTATGCTGCTAGCTCTGCTTTGGTTTAATGTGACGCTATCGATTGCCTGTTCCGGCTGGTAGTGATAACCTATAACAAGCTCAGTGTCATTGTGCATTGCATAGAGGCTTTCTAATGCATCTTGTGGCATGGTGTCATCGTCATCGCAAAAAACTATCCATTCCCCTTTAGCCTCCTGGGCACCCCTACAACGTGTGCGGTTGATTCCTTCATTTTGTTTGTGTATAACGCGTATCCGGTTGTCTTTTGCAGCATATTCGTCACAAATAGAACCGCTGTTGTCCGGACTTCCATCTTCAACTAGCAGCAATTCGAAATCGTGGAATGACTGTTGCAAAATGCTGTCAATACATTCTCTAAGGTAGGTACTTTTATAAATAGGAACGACTATAGATATTACAGGAATCATAGGGTTATATAGGTTTTTCGGATTTTCTTTTTGTTGAAGTTTTATTGTTTCTGCCTTTTTCGGCGATGCGGCGGTAAACTTCGTTGTATTTCTCTACCGTGTCGGCTATGTTGAACTCGCATGCCCGTTTGTAGCAGGCTTCGGCCGTAGCATTGTAGAACGCCCAGTCGTTGTGGAGTTTCCGCAACAGCTCAGCCAGTTGCCCGGCATTTTCATGGCCGAAGAGCAGTCCGTATCCCTTCGTTACTTCGCGCAGTCCGTTCACATCGGATGCCAAAAACGGCTTGCCGGCGCTCATCCCTTCGATGTTCGAGAGCGAAAGCCCTTCCCAATGGCTCGACATAACAATGGCATCGGCTGTTTTCAGAATCTGCGGCACATCGCTGCGCGTTCCCCAAAATCTTATCCGGTTTTCTACACCGAGTTTTCTTGATAACGCTTCGAGAATGCCGCGCCGTTCACCGTCTCCCACAAGCCAAAGTTCGTATTCCTCGGGCAGCATGGCTATGGCTCGGATTGCCGTATCCTGGTCTTTCGCTTCGCGGAATCCCGCTACCATTGCCGTTACGAAAGTGCCGCTCTTGTGTTCGCTGGGCAAAGGCCGGGCATTGTGCACAGCCTCAACGTCCACTCCGTTGTTTATAGTCGAGATTTTGGAATAAACGCTAGACGATGCGTCGAGCCATGCCCCGCCCATGTATTCGCGCAGCTTATCTTCGGCAATGCGGCTGATGCACACAATGTGTCCGTAGGCACCGTACATGCGGCTTTCAATGGGGGCATACCACTTCCAACGGCGTTTGCGGTTGGAAGTGTTATGCTCCGTGGTGCAAAGCCCAACGGAGCATAACACTCCGGCCATGGCAACGAAAAGTTGCGGCGATGAATTGTGAGAATGCACAATGTCGTAGTTGCGCATTATTCTTGCGAGTTTCAGAATGTAAAGCGGATTGTATGCTCCCGTTCCCAGTTTGTAAATCCGAATGCCGGGATTCTCGCTGCGCAGGCGTTGCATGAGCGCAGTC
>CAVFSQ010000210.1:0-3022 GCA_963625145.1 Bacteroidaceae bacterium
GCATAGAGCAGGCATATACCTATCTGCACGCGGGCATATTCGGCAACAATGGCGAGCACTTGGGCAGCAATTCCCCGGCGTCGGTAATGCGGGAACACCACGATGCCCACCTGTGCGCGCAGATGGCGCGGGTCGAAATCGGTGAGGTCGACGAAAGCCACAGGCTCGGCTCCGGCGGCAAGGCACGCCACAAGCCTCACCTGGCGGTCGGCATAGATATCACAGGAGCAGGAGGAGAGGTAGCGTGCCACGGCAGCGCGCGAATAGGGCACGTTGACGCTGGTGCACTGCCACAGCGAGGTGTCGTTTTCCACTTCGTAGAAAATGTCGAGGTCGCCGGGCTCGAGCGCCCTGACATACACGGTGTCGCCTTTCAGTAGCATCAGAACAGTCGTCGGTATTTGAGGTAAAGGTGCATAAGCCCCTCAACGTGCTTTATCACCATAGGCGATAGGAATCGGTTGCGTGTGATGCGCTGGCAGTGGTGGAGCACGGTGAACTGGGGCACGTAGGCCAACTTGTAACCGGCGCGGCGTACCCGCAAGCAGAAGTCGGCGTCTTCGGGGCCGTAGAAGATGCGTTCGTCGAGGGGGCCGGCGGCCTTGTAGGCGCTACGCCTTATGAGCTGGCATGCGCCTATAAGGTATTCGGGCTCGAAGGTGTGGCGCATGCGTTCCAGTCCGTAGGCATAGCGATAGCCGTGCGGGTGAAGCAGGTTCTTGAGTTTCTCGCCCAACCCGGGGAAGCGCTTGCAGCTTTCCTGCAGCTGCCCGGCGGCATCGATAAGGCGGCATCCGGCAATGCCCACGGCGGGATTGGCGTTCATGAAGTGCATCATGCCAGCCACCACATGCTCGTCGACTTCGGTGTCGTTGTCGAGAATCCACAGGAAACGGCCGGTGGCCTTCTCGAGGGCGCGGTTGCGGGCATAGGCCACGCCCCGGTTACGGTCGAGGGCTATGGTTTTCACCTCGGGATGCTTGTCGTGCAGGAAATGCACCGTGCCGTCTTCGCTGCCGTTGTCGACAACGATAAACTCAACGTCGCCACGCCCCGCCATGAAAGCCATCGATTTCAAGCAGTTGGCAAGAAGTTTCCTTCCGTTCCAGGTGATGAGTATTACCGACAGCAACATTCCTATCCAAATAGTTTTATTTTCAAGGCTTTCAGCGCAGGCAGAATTTCCTTCACGCTGCCGAAGCGCCTGAGCTGTTTCATCACAAATCGCGGGTGGAGGAAGCACGCGAGGTTGGCCCGGAACAGTATGCGGTCCATTTGCTGTGCCGAGAGATTGGGATAGCTCACTATCGAAGTGCGCTGCACATCGGTGGGCACGTAGTCGCCCGTCACTATCCAGTGGTTTTTCATTGCCAGTTCGTGGAACTCGGTTCCGGGGAACGGCGAAACGATATTGAACATTATCTGGTCAACATGCAGCGAGCGTGCCCGGCGAATGGTGTCGCGCAGGATTTCGGGAGTCTCGAGCGGCGAAGTGCCTATAAGTATATTGAGTTTCACGGGCACGCGGTATTTCTTGAGCATAGCAATGGCGCTGTATATCTGGCTGCTGGTGATGCCTTTCTTTATATATGCCAGGATTTCGTCGTTGAACGACTCCACGCCCAGGTCGACGTAAGCGCAGTTCGACTCGCCCAGCATCTTCGCCACGGGCTCGGTTATGGCATCGACACGTGCCTGGCATCCCCAGCGGAATCCGTGCTTTTTGAGTTCTCGGCATATTGCCGCGGTGCGTTTCTCGTTCCAGATGAAGTTGTCGTCCATGAAGCCTATGGCCCTGTAGCCCTGCTGCGCCAACAGTTCCAGTTCGCGTGCCACGCTTTCCACCGAACGCATTGCCACAGGCGGCTTGCGCCCGGTGCCCCGGCGGAATTCTATCTCGCGGGCGAAAGTGAGCGAACTGGGCACACAGTAGATGCACTTGAAGGGGCACTGCCTCGAAGTAAGCGCGGGAGTGTAGGGTGTGAGCTTGAGTTTAGGGTTGTGGAAAGTGCGCCCCTTTAGAAGGTGGCGTGCGGGAAAAGGCAGCTCGTCGAGGTTCTTTATCAGCGCATGGGGCTTGTTGTTCACCGTGCGGCCTTCGCTGCGGTAGGAAATGCCGTCGGTGGTGCGCCAGTTGCCATTGTTTCCCCGGCGTAAAGCCTCGAGCAGTTCCACGAGCGCCATGTCGGGCTCGCCGCGAAGCACTATGTTGCGGTCGTGGCAAAGGCACTTGTCTATATAATATGTAGGGCCCGGGCCCATAAACAGGCAGTAGGCTTCGGGGCGCAGTTCGTGGATAATGGCAACAGCGGCAAGGTCGGTACTGATAGAGAGGTTCACGGTCCAGAACGAGTAGAAGTCGCTGTCGTCGGCAGCTATGAACTTGCGCAGATCGCGCTTGCCGCAGGTAAAGTCTTCGTATGCCACCCCGAAGTGCCCCGTCTGCTCCACGAGTGCCGCCACCGTGAGTTCGTAGATATTGGGAGTGGGATACACCACGTGGGTGCATCCTGAACTGCGCTCTGCCGGGCGCTCATTCCGGAGCGGAGGCGGTATTAGAAACGTAATCTTCATCCTCGGGTTTGGAGTTGCGGCTGTGTCACAAAACAGCCGGCGTCAATCGTTTATGTTGTTACCGGCTTCGAGCTCGGCTTCCACGCGCCGGTATGTGGGCACGAAAAGCAACGAAGCTATCACACATATTAACGCACAAAACCCTCCGATATTATTCACCGTGGCATAATAAACCCACAAATCGAACACGGTGACCACGGCAAAGCACAGCAGCCGCGTGTTCCACAGCGTGCGGTAGCGGGCCATGCGCTGCTCAAGGCCGAGCGACTTGTGGCGGGTGAGAAGCCGAGAAAATATTTTCAGCGACAGCGGCACCACGATTATCGTAAGCAGCACGCAAGCGGTTCCTGTGATATATTGGGCCTGCGCATTTCCCAGCAGCATGCCCTTCGACTGCGGCAGCAGCTCGTAGGTGCCGGCAAAAACCGCCATGCACACGATATAGGCG
>CAVFSQ010000211.1:0-3022 GCA_963625145.1 Bacteroidaceae bacterium
TGCTACAGGGCAAGTCGAAAACCTTCTGAAGAACGAGAAGTTCAAGGATGACCCCGAGGTTCTGCATATGGGCGTTGAAGCATGGCTTGTAATCAATGAAGCGCAAAACAAATCGGCTTACTTGAAAAAGAGCTACGATACTCTCAAGTTGTTCAACAGTATTCTGCAGATGTATAATTTCGCAGTGAGATGCGACACAATGGAGGCTTATGCTGCCAAAAAGAAAGGGAAGACCAAAGTCAGCTACAAATATCGCAGTTCGCATGGGGCTTTGCTTTGGAGCCAGTATGTAAACCTTTACAACGGCGGGCAGTTCGTGCTGCTGAAAAAGGATTTCAACAGTGCCTACAACTATTTTTCGATGTATTGTGACATCCGTTCGAATCCTCTTTTCGGCAAATACAAAATTTCGCGCAACGACAACGCAAACCTTATACGTGCCGCCTATTGGGCTACCGCCTGCGCTTTCCAGCTTAACGACCGCAACAGGTTTTTCAAGTACAATGCCATGGCTCTTCTCGACTCGACGTATAGGCAGAAGGAGTTGGAAATGACTGCCAGGCTGCACAAGGCTGCTAACGATACGGCCGCTTTTGTTGATATATTGAAGAAAGGTGTTGCCGAGTTCCCGCAGCATGACTATTTCTTTACAAATCTGATTGACTATTACAACAACAAAGGAAAATTTGAGGATGCAATCGCTCTTGCCGACAATATTCTTAAATTTGACCAGCGTTCGGTAATGGCCCAGTACGGCCGAAGCCTCATTCTGCTGAAAATGAAACGCTACGACGAGTGTATAGCTTTGGCTTCGAGCATAATACAAAGCGATTCAACCTATTCGGGAGCGTATTATAACGTTGGCGCGGCTTATCTCGCCAAGGCTACGGAGATGAACGACAAGGTTAAGGCGAACATGAGCCTTGAGCAGATACGCAAAATAAAGCGCGAAGCGGACAAGTTGCTGCGGACTGCCATGCCTTACCTTGAGCATTACCGGGCCTTGAAGCCAAATGATGTGGAGTGGTGGGGTAGACCGCTTTACAATATATATCTTGCTCTGAATATGGGCGAAAAATTCGAGGAAGTTGACCGCAAGATTGCCGAGGCAGACGCAAAAGCCGCAGAAGCTGCCAAGGCTGCCGAAGCCGCCAAAAAGAAATAGAGTTTAAGCCGTTGGCGGAATTCCCCTATGCGTATAGCGCAAAAATTGTATGCGCAAAGAAGAAAAATTCTTTGCGGTCAGAAGAAAAATTTTGTGCGCAAAGCGTCAAAAAAATGTGCTTTGTTTTTTGAAAAGTAAAGCACATAATTCAAATTACATCAGACCTTTTCGCCATTTCTTGCCATCGTGCAGATTAAGATTTGGAAAGGAAATCTCCGACAATTCTTGTCTCACGGCTCATTTTGGGTATGTCGATTTTTTTGTAGCTTTTGTTCTTGTCGCTTATGTCTACCAGTGTCATTTTGACAATGTTCAGATGGTAATTCTTTTCGAGTATTGCCCGGTAAATGTTCAACTTTAGTGCGTAATGCCAAAAAGGAGTGTCGTCCACAGTCTCCAGCCCGTTAATGCCTTTTTGCCCGTAGGCGTTTTCAATTATCGTATTGCCTTTCTCGTCGGTTACTCCTTTGCTCCTCTTCCAGTCGTAAAGTTCATACCCATCTTGACGCTTGCCGATGTATGCCACTCTCCCCACGACTTTTAAGGTGTCGTCGGAAATCAGAAGATTGGTTCGGTAAACGTGGAGTTTGTGTTTTGCCGTGAAATCGAGAAACAAATCTTCTTCGCGTTTTATTGATATGCTTTCCTTTATTTCATGGTCACGGCATTTGTAATAAAATTGGAATTCATCCTTCATCGCTGCCCCAGTGAAATATCGGGCTATCTCCTGGCGCAAGAATATTCCGGTTTGCCGCGAACGCTCTTTGTTGACATTCCATTCTTCGCATATATCTTCTTTCGTCTTTCCTGTCTTTTGGGCTTTGGCTTCGGCCCAATATTCCATGTCAAATGAAGGGAAGAAATTCATTACCAACTCGCTCACGGTTATGTAGCGCTTTTTGTGTGCGGCGTGATTGCCTGCATGCTGCGTATGTTTGGGGATGATGATGTTATGCTCTCCGTCGCTCTTTGTTTTCTTCCCGAAAAACGTCAGATAGAATACCGCAATCACGAAAACGCAAAAGCTCGCAATAACCAATGCTTGAACGGTTGTGAACATAGAGTGCCTGCAATATGATGAAGAATGATTTATGATTGAAAAAGTTAAGGGTATGCCGTAAAACGAGCGGCATACCCTTTGTCTTGCTTGCAGTATAGTTTAGCAGATTCTGCGCGAGCCGTCACCGATAACAACGTCGATGATGGGCGGCTCTATGCCGAATTTCTCTTTGTAAGCCTGTTTTGCCGTGCTTACGAAGTTGTCGTAAAGTTCGTTGCTTACGAGGTTGATGGTGCAGCCGCCGAAGCCACCGCCCATTATGCGGGAACCTGTTACGCCGCAACTTTTGGCAACGTCATTGAGGAAGTCAAGCTCGGGGCACGATACTTCGTATTCTTTTGAAAGGCCGTGATGTGTTTCGAACATTTTGCGTCCTACTTCTTCGTAGTCGTCTTCTTCGAGTGCAACGCATACTTCCATCACGCGATATTTCTCGCCGATTACATACTTTGCACGCAATGCGTCTTCTTCGCTTACTTCGCCCTTGACTGCATCGAGCATGTCGTAGTTGGCATCGCGCAACGACTTAACACCCTGGAAACGTTTCTTGAGCACTTCGGCAACGTTTTCGCAGCTCTTGCGGCGCTGGTTGTATGCAGAGCTTGCAAGTTCATGCTTGACTTGCGAATTCACAAGCACCAGACGGTAGTCTTTCGGATGCCAGGGGAAATATTTGTATTGCAAAGAACGGCAGTCGAGGCGCATCAGGTTCTCAGCTTTGCCGAATACAGAAGCAAACTGGTCCATTATACCGCAGTTTGTCCCGATGTAATTGTGCTCAGTTGCCTGTCCTACCT
>CAVFSQ010000212.1:0-3018 GCA_963625145.1 Bacteroidaceae bacterium
GTATACGAAAGCGAAATTCCCAAAATCGGGCAGAACATAAAATACGACATGCTTGTTCTGCTCAACTACGGAATCACTCTTGGCGGAAAACTTTTGGACACCATGATTGCGCATTATCTGCTGCAGCCCGAACTGCCGCACAATATGGATACCCTAGCAGAAACCTACCTCGACTACTCCACTATAAAAATCGATACGCTGATCGGTGCAAAGGGAAAGAACCAAAAAAACATGCGCGACCTCTCCCCTATCGAAGTCTACGAGTATGCATGCGAAGACGCCGATGTAACACTCAGGCTGTGGAAAGCACTCGAACCTGAAATTGAAAAAGCCGGAATGCAACAGCTTTTCAACGAAGTGGAAATGCCTCTCGTGCGAACGCTTGCCGAAATGGAAGAAAACGGTGTGGAACTCGATACCGGCGCGCTCAAGGAAACGTCAGAACTCTTCACCCGGCGCATGGAGGAATACGAAGAGGAAGTCTACAAACTTGCAGGCGAAAGATTCAATTTGTCTTCACCAAAGCAAACGGGCGAAATACTTTTCGGCAAACTCAAAATCGACGCCAACGCAAAAAAGACAAAAAAAGGACAGTATTCAACGTCGGAGGAAGTGCTTTCAAAACTGGAGAACCGCTACCCTATCGTGAATTTCATACTGAAGTACCGAAGAATGAAAAAACTGGTATCGACTTATCTCGATGCGCTGCCAAAAATTGTAAACCCAACTACCGGAAAGATACATACATCGTTCAACCAAGCAGTTACAGCCACAGGACGTTTGAGCTCAAGCAACCCAAATCTGCAGATACCTGTTCGCGGCGACGACGGGAAGGAAATACGCAAAGCCTTTGTGCCTGAAAAAGAATGCGAATTCTTCTCGGCCGACTACTCGCAAATAGAACTGCGCATCATGGCCCATCTTTCGCACGACGAGCACATGATTGCGGCATTCAATGCCGACGATGACATTCACGCCGCCACCGCTGCTAAAATATACCACAAACCCATTAGCGAAGTAACAAGCGACGAACGAAGGAAAGCCAAGACTGCCAATTTCGGAATAATCTACGGCATTTCGGCATTCGGACTGGCTGAAAGGCTTAACATACAACGCCGTGAAGCAAAGGAACTTATAGACAACTACTTTGTGGAATATCCCCGAATAAAGCAATATATAGAAGAAAGCATAGCAGCAGCACGCGAAAAGGGTTATATAGAGACACTACTCCACCGCCGTCGCTATCTGCCCGACATAAATTCGGCCAACCATACAGTCCGCGGATATGCCGAACGCAATGCCGTAAACGCACCTATACAGGGCAGCGCCGCCGACATCATAAAGATTGCAATGGTGAGGATAACCGAGCGGTTCAAAGCCGAAAAAATCAAATCGAAAATGATTATTCAAGTACACGATGAATTGAATTTCAGCGTTTTCCCCGAAGAAAAAGAAAAGGTACAGGAAATAGTTGTAAGCGAAATGGAAAACGCATTCCATCTCAACGTACCGCTGAAAGCTGATTTCGGATGGGGAAAAAACTGGCTTGAAGCGCATTGAAAAATTCATTGGCAAAAACGAAAAACATTAGGCATTCGAATTTACAAACGCAAGTTGAAGCACAAAAAATTTGCGGTTTGAAATTTTTACGCTACTTTTGCACTGCTATTTAACGATAGCAACAGTGTTTGTTCCATGGTGTAATGGTAGCACTAGAGTTTTTGGTTCTCTCAGTCGTCGTTCGAATCGGCGTGGAACAACATATAGTGGTCAGTTTTACTTTCAAAAGGGCAAAACTGACCGCTTTTTTTGTCAGTATTTGCCGTTTTCACTAATATTGCAATATGGTTTCTTAATTCACTTTCAACTATGAATAGAACTATATTGAAAACTGCAACGCTTACAGCCGCATTCGCGTTTTGCTCTTCACTGGTTTCTGCCCAGACTGCCCAAACTGTAAATATCAACGGTATATGGCAGCTTTCCATTCCCTCGCGCAATAACGACGCAAAAGGCGACAGTTTTGTTCCGAAATGGAAAATATACAATGGCGACGGCACTTTCACTATATTCAACTACAACGAAGAAAACAACATATCCACAATTTCGGAAGCTGGTACCTACAAATTTGAAAACGACTCAGTTATAGTAGAAACATTGACTACAAGCGAAGAAGAAAAAGCCAACAGCTCATACAGAATAAAAATAAGCATGATAGGTAATCTGCTTATGGATGCCTCGTACATTGATTCAGCAGAACAAAACCAGTGGAACGAACTCTGGAAACGCGTTACCACGCAGCAGGATACAGCGGTCGAGCCGTATGTAAGCAATACGTCAAACAAAACAACGGCTTCGCGCGATCTCAACGGAGTTTATTTCCACGTTGAAAAAATGCCGGAATACGCCTACGGTACACAACAAAAAATGCTCCGCGACATTGCCAAAACTGTAAAATACCCCGAAAGCGCGCAACAGCAAGGACTTGAAGGCTACTCAATTATACGTTTCGTAGTGAACGAGAAAGGAAAAACCGAAAACCTTCAGGTAGTTCGCTCTTCATATCCCATACTCGACAAGGAGGCACAAAGGGTAATAAAGAAAATAAAGTTCATTCCGGGCGAGCACAACGGCAAGAAAGTAAAGGTATACCTTACATTGCCCATACGTTTCAAACGACGCTGAAAGCCAATTCTCCCCTACTCCATGCGTATAGCCGTTTTTTTCACCGCATTGCGCAAAAATTCTATGCGCATAGCGGAAAAATTATTAGCCTTGTTTTTTGAAAAGCAATTATTGCTGTCCGGTAAAACTCCAAAGTGCATAAAAATTCTGCCCGAAGCCTAATAAAACTGTGCTTCGGGCTTTGTCTTTTGAAAAGTAAGCCCCCCTAATCGAAAAGAGTTGGTTCCGGTGGTGCTTTTTGCATCTCCTTTTCACGGATTTCGTTCCATGTTTTCTCCGGATTTTCCATGAATGCGATAATGTCAACGTAGTACATGAGCATAAGTCGTACCA
>CAVFSQ010000213.1:0-2270 GCA_963625145.1 Bacteroidaceae bacterium
AGATATGGCTGTCGGTGTAATCATTGGCGCGGCTTTTGGCAAGATTGTGTCATCCATAGTAAGTGACATTATTATGCCGCCGATAGGCTGGGTGATTGGAGGAGTGGATTTCTCTGAATTGAAGTTCGCTATGCCTGTAAATCCCCTTAATCCGGAGGTTACTGCGACAATTAATTACGGAGCTTTTATTCAGACAATTATTGAATTCGTAATTATAGCTTTCTGCGTATTTCTGTTGGTTAAGGCTATCAATGTTTTGGCCAAAAAGAAGAAAAATGAGGTTCCTCCTGCGCCTCCCGCTCCTACAAGGGAAGAAGTGCTGCTGGAGGAGATACGCGACTTGCTAAAAAACAAGTAATTATCTTGTTAGGGGAGGTAAATGTCTGAACTTTCGAGGTAAAGTAATGATAAAGTGCAAATTTTTAGGAGCCGCAATCTCTGCATTTGTGGCGGTGTCGGTGTCGGTTAATGCCCAAAATGTATGCAGCGATTCGTGGGCTGTGACAGATGCGCTTGGCCGTACGGCCGTTCAAGATGCCGACAGTGCAAAACTTCGCGACGGAAAGGAAATCGCGATGTTCTATTGGACATGGCACGAACGTAATTACCGCAACGATTCTTCGGTTCGCAACATAAGCGCTATTCTGCGGCAAAATCCGGAGGCAATGCTAAGTTACGACCATCCGGCATGGGGCAAAAAGCGCCATTGGTATTATTGGGAAGAACCTTTGTTGGGTTATTATCAGACATTTGACCCGTGGGTGCTGCGAAAGCATGCTGAGATGCTTGCAGACGCCAAAGTTGACGCCGTGTTTTTCGATTGTACAAACGGAACTTTTACATGGGACAAATCCTATAAAGCGCTGCTGAAGGTGTGGAGCCAGGCATGTGCCGATGGGGTTAAATCGCCCAAGATCGCTTTCATGCTGCCTTTTGCTCCGTTGCCTAATTCTCTCGTAAGCCTTAAGCACCTGTATCGTGAACTTTACAAACCGGGACTCTATAAGGATTTGTGGTATTGTCTTGATGGCAAACCAATGATAATGGCGTATAGTGACAACCTTAATCCCGACGATCCGGAAGAAAAAGAAATACTCGACTTCTTTACTTTCCGTCCCGGGCAGCCTGATTACGTGAATGGGCCGTCGCAGAAAGAAGGGCGCACCCAGTGGGGATGGCTTGAGGTTTATCCTCAAAATGGATATGGCGCCTCTTCAAAAGGATTCGAACAGGTAACTGTGGGAATAGCGCAGAACACCAGTGCTGCCAATGGCGGCCATTGCTCGGCATTCAACGTTGATGACAGTTTTGGAAGAAGCTATTCTGCACGCCGCGGATTCGACAAACGCCCGGATGCATATCTGTATGGCTGGAATTTCGAAGAACAGTGGAGCCGTGCTTTCGAACTTGACCCCAAAGTGGTTTTTGTCACGGGGTGGAACGAATATATAGCCGACATGTTCGACACAAAGGGAGATTGGCACGGAAACAATTATTCGTTCGTAGACCAGTACGACTGGGACCATAGCCGGGATATCGAGCCCAATAAAGGATGGGGCAATAAGGGAGATGTCTATTATTATATGCTTGTAGACAAGGCACGGCGCTTCAAAGGAATAAAGCCGGCTGAGGCTGTGTCGGCGCCCCGTACAATAAAGATTGACCGTGTTGACGATTGGAAGGGAGTAACCCCAGTTTACACGGACTATCAGGGCGACGTTGTTCACAGATGTGCGCCGGGAGCATTCAATCTGTATTATACAAATGCTACTGGACGTAACGATATAGTCGAAGCACAAGTGGCTAGGGACAAGCGGAATGTCTATTTTCATGTTCGAACCAAAGACGCTCTGACTCCGCGCACAGACAACAACTGGATGGTACTTTACATCGATATAGACCGCAGCAAGGCTACTGGCTGGGAGGGCTATGATTTCGTGGTTAATCGCGGCGTTTCGTGCGATGATAAAGCTACGCTGGAGAAATGCGTCGGAAACGGATGGCAATGGAAGACTGCCGGTAATGCGCAAATCGCTGTTTTCGAGAACGAGATAGTTTTGGGCATTCCGCGAAGTGCTCTTGGAATGAAGGATAAAAAACTCAATTTTGAATTCAAATGGAGTGACAATATGCAGCAGGAAGGCAATCCGATGGATTTCTATTTGAATGGCGACGTCGCTCCGTCTGCACGCTTCAATTATGTTTACTGTGAGTGAAGGTAAAAATAGAAGGAATGAACGATAATGAAATCGTGCTGCCAGCCTTGAAAT
>CAVFSQ010000213.1:2280-3016 GCA_963625145.1 Bacteroidaceae bacterium
TTTGGAAAAGGCGGCAGACGAAAGCCCTGAGAAATTTTGTAATTTTGTAGAGCAAAAGATACTTGACGGTATTGGCGGGACGCTGGATGCCACTACGATGCCGCGGCTTAATGCTTCGCAGATTACGCTGATAGCCTATATGATTATGCGCGAAGAATTGCTTGAAGGCGGTTTCGTGCAGCTTATTTACAATGGCTACGGTCCGTTTATATTTGAAAATCCGTTTGCAAAAGCCATGCGGTTGTGGGGAATAAAGGAACTTTGCAATATGCTGTATGATGTGCGCCGTATGTATGATAAAGACAAAGACGAGATTACACGTCCCTGTAGCGACGAGCAGTTCATGGCATTGTATGAACGTTTTGAGCAATATGACAAATATGATGACGGCTTTGTAGAAGCCGAACCCGAATATACCGGCAAAGTGGCACAATATGTTTCCAATAATATCGCTGATTTTGCGATAGTGTCATAGAGAAATACGACAAAGGATGGGTGTCTTACAAAAGAAAATTGAAATAAAAAACAAACGCGCGGAGCACGATTATTTTGTTCTTGATACATACAACGCTGGGTTGGTGTTGTGCGGAACGGAAATCAAGTCAATACGCGCAGGGAAGGCTGGCTTGACAGATTCGTTTTGCTATATACGTGATGGCGAAATGTGGGCGAAAAACATGTATATATCAGAATATTTCTATGGCTCGTTCTACAACCATGACGTACGTCGCGACCG
>CAVFSQ010000214.1:0-1990 GCA_963625145.1 Bacteroidaceae bacterium
CTATAGCGTATTGTATTATAGTGCATTGGAGAATTGTAATATAGTGCTAGCCTAATTTCTCTTCGGTTTATATTGGCATGGCTTATGCTTGCATCAGGCTACAAGGCTTTTTTAGTAAGTTCGCGGCGAAACTTGCAGTAGAACATTGCTCCAGCCGCCGTAAGGCCTATCGGGAATGCCGCCCATATCCCCGTCAGTCCGAAACCAAGCGTGAAGCCGAATATGTAGGCCAGCGGCAGGTTTATTATGAAATACGCAATGAAAGCATAGTAAACCAGCGGCTTTACGCAAGCTATTCCCCTGAGGGCATTGGCGTAGGTATATTGCAGCGCGTCGCCGAATTGGTATATCGCAAGCATTATGCACAAGGCGGCCGTCATGGTCTGCACATCTACGCTGTCTGAGAAAAGGGCACCTATGCTGTTTCGGAATATCAGCATCGGCACCGCCATTGCCGTGGAGATGGCCACCACAAGGCGCAGTCCGTCGGCGGCGTTCGTGCGCACCGCAGTGAAGTCGTGCCGGCCGGCAAACAAACTTATGCGTATCGATACTGCGGAAGCCAGTCCCGACAGTGTGAGATAGAACAGTTGCGAAAGTGTGATTGCTATCTGGTGTGCGGCGAGTTGAAGTGTGCCGAGCCATCCCGCCATCACGCAGCTCAGGCTGAATGCCGCGGTTTCCATTCCCAACTGCATTGCCACCGGCCACCCCAGACGGTTCATCTCCTGGAAATCGGCCTTGTTGATATGCGCTGCCGCATATCCTTGGCGGCTTTCGCGGCTACGTGCGCCGCAGCAGAACACCAAGGCAATTGCTAGGGCCATGGCTATGCGTGAGCCCAACGTGGATATGCCGGCTCCGAGAAGCCCAAGCTCAGGGAAAATCCCTACGCCGTAAATCAGCATCCAGTTGAACACAATGTTCAGCACATTGCCTCCGAGCATTATCCACATGGCAACGTCGGTGCGCGTCGTGCCATCGAAGTATTGCTTGAAGGTATTGAAAACGCCGACGAACAGGATGCTTGCAAGGTTTACTATGAAGTATGGACGTATCAGCGGCAGCAGTTCTACGGGTTGCCCTATGCGGGCGAGGTTGAAATACAATATCGTCACTACGGCCGTGAGCAGCAGTCCCACGGCGGTGTTGGCTGCAAGCGAATTCTTGAGCTTCGCTCCGATTTCCCGCTGTGCCCCGATGCCGAAAAGTCGCCCTACAATGGGCGTGAAGCCATACGAGAAGCCAAGGTAGAAAAGCAGTACAAGGTTGAAAATGTTGTTTACCAGTCCTGCGGCTGCAAGTTCTTCGGTGCTGTGGCGGCCTATCATCAATGTGTCGGCAAAGCCGAGCACGATGGTGCCCAGCTGTCCGATTACTACGGGTAGCCCGATGGCGATGATGCCGCGGTAGTTGTGGTTGTGCAGTAATGACATTGCGGGTATTTTCGAAAACAGCCTTCATGCGCTTGGCACGAAGACTGTTTCGCGGGTTTTGTTGTCGGCGGCTTTGTGGCTCCGCCGTTTGTCGGGTTATTTTACGCCGTTGAGTTTCTTGATTGTGTCGATTTCGGCCTGTGCGAACGGAGTCTTGTCCTGACGATAGATGTCGTGGAACCAAAGTTCCGGTTCGTCAACATCGGGCAGCGGAGTGTCCCAAGCGAAAATCGTGTTGGTTTTGCCTGCCACGAAGCCCCAGTTGATGGCCACTACGTTTTCTTTCTTGAGCAAAGGCATTACGGTCTGGAAGGTGCTTCCGTTTTTGCGTGCCATGTATTCGGTGCAGATAAGGGGACGGTTGAGCATCTTGAGGTATCTGATCTGCTCGCTGTGGTGCTCTACATTGTTGTAGTTGTGGTAGGAAATGACGTCGGAGTTTTCGAGTGCGAAGGCGTTGAGCGGCGCAAACGAGTTCTCTACGTTCCATATGCCGGAAGTGATGGGCTGCGAAGGCTTTGCTGAGCGTGCCCATGCAAAAACTTTCTTGAGCA
>CAVFSQ010000214.1:2047-3002 GCA_963625145.1 Bacteroidaceae bacterium
CGTGATCTTTGTTGCCCGGCTCGTTGTAGAGGTCCCATAGCAGTATGCGGTCGTCGTTTGCAAATGTGGAAATAATGTCGGTGACATATTTCTCGAGCTCGGGATAGAGCTTCACGGTGTCTTTGCGAAGGCTTACAGAGGGGTCTTGAACCCATCCCGAATTGTGTATGCCTTTCTGCGGTTCGGGCTGCTTGCCGTATTTTGCCTCTTCGTTCCAGCAGTCGTCGAAGAATACAAACAGCGGGCGGATGCCGTGGTTCTTGCAGATGCCGAGGAATGTGTCGATGCGTTTCTTGAAGCCTTCGGCGTCGTTGGCATAAACCACTGAACTGAGGTAAACGCGCATTGTCTTGAAGCCGAGTTCTTCGGCCCATGTCATTTCCTTGTCAATCTGTTTCTCGTCGAAGGTGTCGGCGCTCCACATCTCGATTTGGTTGATGGCGTTGGCGGGAATGTAGTCGCATCCCGAAAGCCATGGCAGTTTGGAATACCATTCGTTGGCTTTTTCTTCGCTCCATCGTCCGTTGTACTGGTCGCCGCAGCCTGCGGGTGACTGCGAGCACGATGCGGCCAGCGCTATTATTGCGCCCATTGCCGCTGTTTTCATCAAATTTCTGATTTTCATTACAAGTTATTTTTGGGTTAAAGCTTTTTCGATTTCCGGTTTTATAACGGCGTTGCCGGGGTATCCGCCTTCGGTGAGGTTCGAGAAGGCTGTGGTGCCGTCCTTGTTTACGAGTTTGTAGCACGGTATGCCCCTAACGCCCTGCTCCTTGCAGAGCGCGCTCCATTGCTCTTTGGTGAGGCGGTAGTGGTCGCCGTCGATTTTGGCAATCATCGCGCTCCATGTGTCCTGCGGCGAAGTCTCGCCTGTGATATACACGAACTTTGCGCCTTTCTTGGCTAGTGTGGGCTTGATGGAATCTACTGAAACCATTGCCATGCGGCACGGGCC
>CAVFSQ010000215.1:0-2994 GCA_963625145.1 Bacteroidaceae bacterium
TCACTGTTGTCAGCGTTCCATGCAACAGCGTCTGTTTCGTTGCTGCCGCTGTACTGATAGTGCTTTGATTTGTTTCCACCCCGGGCGGCGAATTCCCACTCTGCCTCTGTGGGCAGGCGGAAGTTCTTGCCCGTTACAAGGTTAAGCCTCGCTATGAACGTTTGACAATAGTTCCATGAAACCTTTTCAACGGGCCTGTTGTCTCCCTTTATTTCTGATGGGTTGCTGCCCATTACGGCTTTCCACAATGCTT
This sequence comes from Bacteroidaceae bacterium, assembly GCA_963625145.1. Taxonomy (GTDB): domain Bacteria; phylum Bacteroidota; class Bacteroidia; order Bacteroidales; family Bacteroidaceae; genus UBA6398. The sequence continues at coordinate 254 of CAVFSQ010000215.1, forward strand.
GCGTCACTTCAGTCTTTCCCAAATAGTAATTGTTGGTCAGTGTCACTTTGTGCGCCGGCAGTTCATCATCACTCGGATTCTCCATTTCCGGCGTTGCCCCCATAGTGAATGTGCCAGCCTCAACCAGCGCGAATTCATAGCGCACGCCTTTAACCGTAAGTACACCATTCTCAAACGAGAAATCTTCGGATATTTCTGCAGGCGCATTTGCTTTGACGGGAATCTTGGCCTTAGCGGTGTTTGGGCACGTCATTAGGCAACTTGCGGCCAATAATGCGATTGCTGTTTTCTTCATAAGTGTAGTTTTTATTGTTGTTGTCGTTAAGTAGGGCTAGGGGGCGGCTATATCATGCCATCAATGTCCTTTCCATTTGATAAAGGCGATGCGAAAGCCGCAGCCTCCACCTTCCAGACTGCAATATTGTCGGTCACGTGACGAAACCCGGCAATACTCTGCAGAGATATAACTGTTTCCTCCGCGTATCACATAGTCTCCATCTTCATCACCTTCAGCCCCTTGCGGGTCGGTCTGCGGTTTGCTGCTGTAATCTCCCCACAAGTCGCCGCACCACTCATCCGCATTGCCGCTCATGTCGTAAATGCCCAGTTCGTTGGGCTTTTTAGAGGCTACTGCGTGGTTAGCGCGCCCGCTGTTGTCTTCATACCAGGCCACTTCATCCAGCGTGTTGCTTCCACTATATTTATAATGCTTCGACTTGTTGCCCCCACGGGCTGCAAACTCCCATTCGGCTTCGGTGGGCAGACGGAAGTCGGCGCACTCACCGAAGACTCCATTAAGAGCAGATATGAATAATTTGCAGTCATCCCACGTCACATTGTCAACCGGAAAGTTGTCCGGGTGTTCCCTAGGCTCTATCGTCGTGCCATCCGCGGTATGGTCGTGTGGGTATTCGCCCATCACGGTCTTCCAAAGGGCCCAAGTTACCTCGGTTTTGCCTATATAATAATCGCTGGTGAGCGTTACCTTATGGGCAGGTTTCTCATTGTCTTGCGCCTCATTCATATCAGCAGTGGCTCCCATGGTGAATGTGCCGCCCTCGACGTGCGCAAATTCATAGCGCACGCCATTGACTTTCATTACGCCGGTTTCAAAGTCAATGGAAATTGGCTCGTCAGCTTCCGGTTCCGAAGCTTCTTCACTGGCTTGCTTCTCGGTCGTTACTGCCGTGCTGTCGGCAGTCGGCTTATTTGCTTTCTGGCCATTGCCGCACGCCGTGAGGCAGCATGCGGCCACTAATGCTATCGTTGTTTTCTTCATGTGCTTATAGTTTTTATGTGTTTATTGCGTTATTCACTAAAGACAAGGCGCAGACCGCGGGCAACGTCAAACCCGTCGCACGACTTGAAGCTGCGCCGCGAGATGCGGCAAGTTTCGGGCATGCCAAGCCAACTGCCGTCGCGGTAAACGCGGAAACCGTGGAAATCTTCCGTTTTGCCCTGCGGGTCGGTTTGGGCAGAGCTTTCGTAGTAGTATTGCTCATCGCTGCACCACTCATACACATTGCCGCTCATGTCGTAAATGCCCAGTTCGTTGGGCTTCTTGGTAGCCACATCCTGAGGCTCTCCGCAGTTGCCGTTGTGCCAAGCCACTTCGTCGACATCGTTGCTGCCGCTGAACTGGCAATGCCGGGATTTGTTGCCGCCACGGGCTGCGAACTCCCACTCTGCCTCGGTGGGCAAGCGGAAGTTCTTTCCCGTAAGCTCATTTATTTTCCCGATGAACTCCTGACACAGAGTCCACGACACGAAGCTTACGGGCTTGTTGTCGGCGTTCTCCTTCTGATCTTCGCCCGGATAGCTGCCCATTACCGCCCGCCAAAGACCGCGGGTAACCTCGGTTTTGCCTATATAGTAATCGTGGGTGAGCGTTACTGTATGGGCGGGTTTCTCGTCATAATTGGCGCCCTTCATCTCGGGGGTTGCCCCCATGGTGAACGAGCCGCCCCTGACCAGCAGCAATTAATAGCGCACGTTGCCCACCGCCAGCACTTCGCTGGCTTTTTTCGGGCTCGGCGAGCATGCCGCAAGCAGCCCTACAGCCGCCAACAATGCTATCGCAGTTTTCTTCATGTCAAGCATTTCGGGATTTGGCAGTTTCGACGGTATTCTTAGAATTCCACCTTGGGAGCTTTTTCCGCACCTGCTTCCGCCTCGAAGTACGGGCGCTTCTTAAAGCCGAATACAGAGGAGAGAATGCTGTTGGGGAAACGCCGGATGTAGGTGTTGTAGTCTTTCGCCACCTCGTTGAAATTGCGGCGTTCCACTGTGATACGGTTTTCCGTGCCTTCCAGCTGCGCCTGCAGTTCTTTGAAGTTCTCGTTGGCCTTCAGGTCAGGATAGTTCTCGGTGATGGCGAGCAGTTTGCCCAATGCGCTGCCTATCTCGCCCTGTGCCTTCTGGTATTCCTGAAGTTTTTCGGGCGTCAGATTGTCGGCATCCACCGTTATCTGCGTGGCTTTGGAACGTGCCGAGATTACTGCTTCCAGAGTTCCCTGCTCGTGCTTGGCATATCCCTTCACTACATTCACGAGGTTGGGGATAAGGTCAGTGCGGCGCTGGTATTGGTTTTCCACATTACTCCAGGCCGTGCCTACGGCTTCGTCTTTTTCCACCATGGAATTGTACTGGCAGCAGCTGAGCAACACAAGTACAACAGCTACGATAATCCATTTTCCTGCTTTTTTCATTTCTGTAATTTTTAATTGTTTTTTATTGTATTG
>CAVFSQ010000216.1:0-1609 GCA_963625145.1 Bacteroidaceae bacterium
TGGCTACGGTGTTCACCACGCATGCCACTACCGTGGGGCGCTCGATATGCGACAACGGCAAGTGCCTCTACAAGTACTTCGGGGAATACGACGGCGACATCATGGCGCGCGAACTGAATGTCATGGCAAAGCATTCCAGCGAGAAGGCTGCGGCTTTCAATGCCGGTTGCTTCACCACGGTGAGCGCCACTACCAACGAGGAGTGCCGCCAGCTGCTGGGGAAGGAAACCGATGTGCTGCTCCCCAACGGTTTTGAAACTTCGTCGATTCCCGCGCCGCGGGTGCTCGACGCCAGGCGCAGCGCAATGCGCGCCAAGGTGCTGTCGGTTGCCGGGGCTTTGCTGGGCCGCAGGTTCGACGACAATAACACGCTCATAGTGAGCACCAGCGGGCGCAACGACTACAAGCCCAAAGGCTACGACGTTTATTTCGAAGCGCTTCGCCGCCTGCAGTTGTGCGGGGAGCTGGAATGCGAAGTGGTGGCGCTTGCCGAGGTGCCGTGCTGGATTGCCGGGCCGCGCGAAGATTTGCTGCAGCGCCTGCAAAACAAGGGATGCAGTGCCGGTGCCCTCGACAATCCCTTCATCACCCACAATCTCCACAATTTCGACTACGACCGCATCGTGGGAACCATAAAGAGCATGCAGCTCGACAGCCTGACACTCGCCGGCAATGTGCATGTGCTGTTGGTGCCTTCCTATCTCGACGGCCGCGACGGCATTTTCAACGAGCATTATTACAACTTGCTTACGGCGTGCGACCTTACGGCCTATCCTTCGTATTACGAGCCTTGGGGCTATACTCCCATGGAGAGTGCGTCGTACAGCATTCCCACCGTCACCACCTCGCTTGCCGGCTTCGGCTGCTGGGTGGAGGAGTTGCTGAAGCACAAGCCCGCGATTTCCGACGGCATAGCGGTGATAGAGCGCAACGACGAAAACTATTTCGAGACGGCCGAGGAGCTGAAACGCATCATGCTCGACTTCTCGCTACACAGCCGCGCCGAACGCAAGCGCTTGGGCACCAAGGCGCGCCGCATCGTGCAAAACGCCGACTGGCGGCTGTTCGTGGCTAACTACAACAAGGCTTTTGCCTTCGCAATTGACAAAATCAAGAATTAAACCATCTACAAATAAGATATGAAATTGAAATCCAACAATTCTAACGAACCCGTATGGAGTTCACGGAACGTAAAGTCGCATATTCCGGCAGAGTTGAAGAAACTCGACGTTCTTGCCCACAACCTGAGGTGGAGCTGGAATTACGACACAATGAAACTGTTCTCCAATATGGATTCCGAGTTGCTCAAGGCTTGCCATCACAATCCTGTGAAGATGCTCTGCGTCATGGATTACGATACGCTCAATGCCTTCGCTACCGACAAGGGCTTTTTGGCCGAACTGGGGAAGGCTTACAGCGACTATGAAGCCTACATGAATGTCAGGCCCGACAAGACTCGTCCCTCCGTGGCTTATTTCTGCATGGAATATGGCCTGCACCACGCATTGCGCATCTACTCCGGCGGTCTTGGCATTCTTGCCGGCGACTACCTCAAGGAGGCTTCCGATTCGAATGTTGACATGTGCGCAGTGGGCTGCCTTTACCGCTT
>CAVFSQ010000216.1:1643-2981 GCA_963625145.1 Bacteroidaceae bacterium
CATGTGCGCAGTGGGCTTCCTTTACCGCTTCGGGTATTTCGGACAGACTCTTTCGATGGACGGACAGCAGATAGCCAACTACGAAGCTGCCGACTTCGACACGCTGCCCATAGAAAAGGTGATCGACAGCGCTACCGGCAAGCAGATGGTGGTGGATGTGCCGTTCCCGCAGTGCACGGTATACGCTTACGTGTGGCGTGTGAACGTGGGGCGCGTAAGTCTGTATCTTATGGATACCGACAACGACATGAATTCGGAATACGACCGCAATATCACCAAGAACCTCTATGGAGGCGACTGGGAGAACCGCCTGAAGCAGGAGTATCTGCTCGGCATCGGAGGTATGCTGATGCTGCAGAAACTCGGCATCAAGAAAGACATTTACCATTGCAACGAAGGCCATGCTGCGCTCTGCAACGTGCAGAGGCTCGTGGATTTCACCTCGCAGGGGCTCTCGTTCAACGAAGCACTGGAACTGGTTCGCGCTTCTTCGCTCTACACCGTGCACACTCCCGTTCCGGCTGGGCACGACTATTTCGATGAAGGTCTGTTCGCCAAGTATCTGGGCTCGTATGCCGAAAAGCTCAGAATTTCGTGGGACGACTTTATCGGCATGGGACGTACCAATCCCGACGACAAGGGCGAGAAATTCTGCATGTCTACTTTCCTTTGCAACACTTGCCAGGAAGTCAACGGTGTGAGCATGCTTCACGGAAAGGTGAGCCAGGAAATGTTCAACGGAATTTGGAAAGGATACCTGCCCGAAGAGAGCCATGTGGGTTACGTCACCAACGGTGTGCACATGCCTACCTGGACTTCAAAGGAATGGAAGACACTCTATGCAAAGTATTTCGACAAGACCTTCATGAGCGACCAGAGCAACCAGAACATTTGGGAGGCTATCTACAATGTGCCCGACGAGGAAATCTGGAACTTGCGCGTGAAAATGAAGCATAAGCTGATTGACTATGTACGTGCCCGCTTCCGCGAAAGCTGGCTTAAGAGTCTGGGCGACCCCACGCGCATCATATCGCTTATGGAGCGCATCAACCCCAATGCCCTGATTATTGGCTTTGGCCGCCGCTTCGCCACCTACAAGCGTGCCCACTTGCTGTTCAACGACCTCGAACGCCTGTCGCGCATCGTCAACAACCCTTCACGCCCTGTGCAGTTTATTTTCACCGGCAAGGCACATCCTGCCGACGGTGCCGGGCAAGGACTTATCAAGCAGATTTTCGACATTTCCCACCGCCCCGAGTTCCTGGGCAAGATACTTTTCATCGAGAACTACGACATGCAGCTTGCACGCCGGCTGGTTTCCGGTGTTGACATCTGGCT
>CAVFSQ010000217.1:0-2976 GCA_963625145.1 Bacteroidaceae bacterium
CCGCCCTCACCGTTGCGAGTTCTTTTTTCAGACGCGTAATCTCGCGGGCATCGTCACTTTTCGTCTTCTTGAGTTCAGCCAAAAGGTCTTGCGTGCGCTGCTGTTCCTTTGTGAGCTGCTGCATGAGCGAGTCGTTCTTGATTGAGCGCTTCAGTTCGTCATACTGCAGGGCAAACTGCGAATATTCGTTTTCCATTTCCTTCTTGTCAAGAAGTGCAAGTGTCTGCAGTTCTGCATTCGCGTCTTTCTGCTTTTGAAGGTTAAACAGTGTGTATCCCAAACCTCCAAGCAAGGCAACTATTACAATTGCCGCAGGGACGATTATCTTTTTCTTGTTCATGATTGGTTTGAATATTGGTTAAGCGGCGTTGCCGTCGGGCAAAGATAGCCATTTTTTCATATTTGCCGCTGCTTTCGGCTAAAACGTAAGCACGTCGGTGGCATCTCCGTGCTGCGCAGCATCGGAATCGGTTTTGAGGTCATCGGAAGAAAGAATCTTTTTCACCTCCTCTTCGGTCTTGTGAAGGCGTTCGCGGCAGAATTTCACCAATTGCTGTGCGCGCTTCAGTTTCTCCGTCAAATCGTCGATTCCCATTCCGTTGCTCTCCACACTGTCGACGATGCTTTCCAACTCGGCCATTGCCTTAGAATAAGTCAGTTCGTTGTTTTCCATATAAAGTTTTTCGTTTGTTTCAATTTACCTTTTCCACACTGCTTCCCACACTTCCTTTGGCGAATTGTGTGGTAATTTTGTCGCCCGGTTTCAATTGCGAAGCATCCGTCACTGCTTTCCCATTAAGGGTTGTAAGGGAAAATCCCATTTTGAATACCCTTTCAGGTCCGGCAAGCCTTATGTTTTTTTCAGCAGCATCAACACGTACATACTGCGTGCGCAACAACTGTTCAATACCGCGGGCGAGACGCATTGTTTTGCGCTCTATTTCCGAATGTTGCATCCGCGTAGCATTTACAGCCACAGTCTCGAGTTTATAGGCCAGCCGCTGGTTCCTGGAATCTTCACGCAGGCATATATTGTTCACCCCACGAGGCAGACGCAGTAGCAAGCGGGAGAATTGCATTTGTGCAGTATGGCAGACATGCGTGAACCACGGCACAATAGCCGACGACACATTGGCCAGCCTTTCCTTCTGCCCTGAAATCATCTTCACCGAAACGTTGTGAAGGCGCATGGCTAACGCATCGGCCATACGCTCCTCTTCCTGAGCTTTTGCCACAAGGAAGTCGGCAACGGCAGTCGGAGTCTTGCATTTGGTATTGGCCACGAGGTCTATTACCGTTTCGTCCCTTTCGTGACCTATTCCCGTAATTACAGGCAGCATGAACTGCGCCACATTCGAAGCCAAAGTGTACGACTCAAAACCATTCAAGTCGCTCACTGCCCCGCCGCCGCGTATTATCACCACAGCATCCCAGCGGTCATATTCGGCAGCGATGCGGTTGAGCGCTGCAATAATGGTGTCTTCCACTTTATTACCTTGCATCATTGCAGGAAACAGTTTCGTCACAAAAGCGAACCATGCACCTGATGTTGCCAGCTGATTGCGGAAATCGCCGTAACCCGCTGCATTTTCGCTGGTGATGACTGCTATTCGCAAGAGTGGCCGCGGCAGTTCCAGCTGGCGGTTCATATCCACTACCCCTTCTTTTGTCAACTGCGCAAGAATCATCTTGCGCCGCCTTACCATATCGCCTATCGTATAGCTAGGGTCAATATTGCACACCTGCAACGACAGGCCATAGCGTTCATGGAAATTCACCCTAACGTTTACAAGCACTTTTATGCCTGCCGCAAAAACTTGTCCCGTTTCGCGCTCAAAGCGTGCTTTCAACTGCAGGTACACTCCGGCCCATATTATACCGCTGGCCGAGGCTATATCCTGCCCCGCCTCGTTCTTTTCTATGAACTTGCAATAATAATGCCCATTTGCATTCTGCCTTCCTTCGCTTATTTCTGCCCTCACCCAATACGTAGCAGGCAGGGCGCGCATTATAGTCTGCTGTATGGCGTGGGTCAGTTCGTAGAGTGACAGCGCGTTTTCCATCAGGGTTTGCCTTTTTTGTATGCTTTGTAGTAATCGGGAACTCCGTAGCCCAAAATATTGTCGGGCATCCAACTCCGATTGCCGCACTGGTGCAGGAGGTCTATTATCTCCTCCGGCTTAAGTTTCGGCAATGCCTGCATAAGGCAGACCGTCATACCGGCGGTTATTGGCGAAGAAAACGAAGTTCCGCTAGCTGGCGATATTGCCCCGTTGCTTCTCACCACCGCTGCCAGGCGCCCACGTGCAGAAACATCGGGCTTCACCCGGCCGTCAGCAGTAAATCCGCGGGATGTAAACTGCGCAAAAGACAATTTTTCAAAAGCGGCGCCTACCGTCAGAATATTGCGGGCATCGGCAGGAATACCTATCTTCTGCCAATCTTCATCGCCTGAATTTCCGGCACTGTTCACTACCAGCACCCCCCGCGAAGCTGCCAGCGAAGCACTGCGGCTGATAAGATGCGTCATGCCGTCAAGTTCGCTGTATTTCACGTTCATCGTAGAATCGTTGAACAAGTTATACCCAAGCGAGCTGTTAACCACGTCAGCTCCCACGCTGTCAGCAAATTCCAGGGCAGCCGCCCAAGTATCCTCTTCAGCAGGAGTTTCGGTATAGGAATCTTCGCTCACAAGCAGCCAATACTTGGCATCGGGCGCAGTGCCTACTATCAGATGCGGTTTGTTGGCTCCCATACAAGAAAGCACATTGGTGCCATGCTGGCCCTCGGCATACACACTGCGCCTGGGGCGGACAAAATTGTGCGTGCCGAGGATTGCCACATTATCAAGCCGCCTCAGTCTGTCTGCATTACGGAAGCCTCCATCGATAACGGCTATCGTCATGCCGCGGCCGCGAAAGCCAAGTTCATGAAGTTTGATGCCGTTGAGCATTTCTATCTGACTTTGTGCGTAGC
>CAVFSQ010000218.1:0-2957 GCA_963625145.1 Bacteroidaceae bacterium
TTCCTATGTCTACACGCTTGTAAGCCGGGGCTCTAAAATTCATTTTTTCACGACCGGAATGAGTAGGGCCAAAAGGCAGGCCATCGGCCAATGCTCCCCGCAACGACAATTTCCAACGTTGGGTGCCAGGAAAGAAATCGGTAAAATATATCGACAAGTTGTATCTTTGGTCCGTAGGGCGAGGCACCCATTTGTTACCGAACTTTTCTTTGGTTTGCATCACAGAGAACGTTACCCACGAGTCTGTTCCGGGCACAAATTCACCGAATATCTTTGTGTCGATACCTACTGCATACCCGCTGCACATATTGCGTCCATAATAAACTGTGCGTACATTGTTCACGTTGTAGGGTATCAACCTCGACATGCCTTTGTAATATACTTCGGCAGTAAACTTGAATGGTCTGCCATTAAGCCGGAAATTGTAATCTCCCCCGATAACGGCCTGCCAACTGCGTTGCGACTTGATATTGCGGTTCAGATTTACAACTGTGTTGTTTGCGGTTGTGGTTGTGTCGCGTATTTCCTTATAGAAAGGCGTCTGGCAATACAAGCCGGTAGCTATGCGTATTATCCAATTGTCGTTGGCTTTCGGAATAAAGCCTAGCGATGCCCGGGGGCTGACGATTGTCTCGCCATTCCAGCTCCAATGCGTAAGCCGGGCCCCATAGTTGAATGTAAAATTACCGGGTTTTGCCGTAAAGCGATAAGTATCTTGAATGTAAGCTTCCAAACGGGTGGCGTTTACGGTTTCATCGGCATGAAGATTATAGTAAAGTTGCAGGCGGTCTGAATTGTTTGGGATTGAATAACCTGCAGAATCCCTCATTTCCCATTCCGACGACGTTTCCTTGAACTGTTGCGTCTGCAGTGAAACCGCAGATTCTATTTCGTGAGCCTTTGATTTATAAGAATAACGAAGTGCAATGTTGGCAACAGTAGCGTTAAGGTAATTGCGGGCATGCTCGCGATATGTGCCTACTCCCAATTCCTCCTGCGAGCCTTGCTCGTTGAGCCAATACTGCCCCTGAATGTCATAGGCTTCGTGTTCGTTTGTCTTGTAAGTAGACCCCAACAGCGACAGATGGCTTCGGCTTCCTATATTGCGCGTTACAGTAAAGGCTCCGTAATATGTGCGGAACAAATCGCGCTCTTCGCCGTCGAAATATACTTTGAATTTTTTCGAATCAAACATAGTTCCAAACCTTGTTTCGCGGTCTTGGGGCTTGAAGTTGTAACGGTTGTTGGAGAAGTTGCCGATAAAATCCAGCGACCACTTTTTGTTTGGGGTCCATGAGATATACGTTTGCAAATCCAGGAAATCAGGGGAATATTCGCCGTTCGTTTCAAGCGTTGACAGCATATAGCGGGTGGTTTTATAACGCACGCTGCCCATGACGCTGAACTTGTCGTTCCCCCACCCTGCATACATTCCGCCGCCCAAAAGCGAAGCGTTGAATTTCGCCTCAGCCTTACGCGGCTTACGGTATTTGATGTCAAGAACTGACGACATCTTGTCTCCATATTTGGCCGGAAAGCCTCCGGTAGAGAATTCTATGCGCTCCACCATGTCGCTGTTGATTACGCTAAGCCCCTCCTGATTGCCGGAACTTACCAGCATTGGGCGATAGATTTCTTGCCCGTTAAGGTATACGAGGTTTTCGTCGAAAGAACCGCCTCGCACATTGTATTGCGAGCTCAATTCGTCGTGGCGGCTCACTCCGGCCATTGTTGAAACAAGTTCTTCAACTCCGTTGCCCGTTGTAGACGGAAGGTTCTTCAAGTCTTTTGTCTTGATTGACTGCATTGTAGACGACTGAACGCGCTGCCCTTTAACTGTGGTCTCGGCTAGAGCGTAATCGCTTTGTGGAAGCACAACTTTCAGCACAATCGTGTCGCGCGGCGAGCGCACTACTCTTTTAATTGTGCGGTAGCCTGTCATGCTAAACGCTACGGCTATACTGTCGGCGGCATTTATAGTCAAAGAATACTTCCCGCTCAAGTCGGTTAGCGTGCCGCCTTGACCGTCAACGCTCACCGACGCAAAGGGTATGGCATTGCCGTCGACGTCGTTCACGGTGCCGCGAAGTTTCACACTATGTTGCGCCGCGCAGGTAAGTACCGACAGAAATATAGCAAGTATTGTTGTTGTCAAACGCATAATGATGAAGCCCTAGATTCGTTCTCCTTTTTCTAAATTCTAACGCGACTTTTTGCGCATTGTTGCATTGCTGCTTCAAATTTTCGTCAACCGTGAACAGTTGTGGCGTTAATATTGACGGCGGTAACGAACTTTTACCTAAATTTGCGCTACAACAAATCCAAAAAGTTTAACTATCATGCAAGACTATCAGTTGGGAGGCATAGTATCCCAGTTTGGCATTAAGCCCGAGAATGCTACAATTGTTCCGCTTGGCAACGGACTTATCAACACCACATACAAGGTAACAACTTCAGACAAAGAGCCGGCCTATGTGCTGCAGCGTATAAACCACAATGTCTTTCCCGACGTTGATATGCTTATGAACAACGTGGTTGCAGTAACCACCCACCTTCATTCCAAACTTGCCGCCATGGGCTACGGTCCCGAAGAACTGCGGCGGCGCTGCCTGCATTTCCTTCCGCTTGAAGACGGCAGCGGGAAGTTCTACTACAAAAGCGGCGAAGACTATTGGAGAATTATGGAGTATATCGACAACACCGTAACACTCGACGAAGTCAATCCGCAAAGCGCCAACGATACCGGCAAGGCTTTTGGCAATTTCGAAGCAATGTTGGCTGATATTTCTACACCGATGGGCGAAACTATCAAAGATTTCCACAATATGGAATTCCGCATGCAGCAACTGCGCGAAGCAGTGGAAGCCGATGCCGCACACCGGGTCGACAGCGTAAAGGCTTTGATTCTCAATATCGAAAGCTATGCTCAGGAAATGACTATGGCCGAACGGCTTTAT
>CAVFSQ010000219.1:0-2955 GCA_963625145.1 Bacteroidaceae bacterium
GGATGGGGATTGGTCTGAGCATATTTCTTGAAAAACCAGGTAAAGGCAAGCCCGGCTACCGGTGCAAGGGCCTTGAACGTAGTCTGCCCCTCAAGGGCTGCGAGATAACAAATGTCACCTCCGTTGGACATTCCGGTAAGGAAGGCATTCTCCTTGCTAAGCTTGTATTTTTTCTGCACAAAGCGTGTCATTTTGCAAAGCATATCCACATCGTCGACATCAAACCCTTTCTGACTGGGATATCCAACAAAGAAACCGGTATTGCCCGACGGATCTTTCAATCCTTGCGGATAAAGCACCGCAAACCCTTCGCGCCGGGCCAAATTGTCGAGGTCGAAAGCGTTGGGGTCGGCACTTCCGCCATAGCCATGCACGCAGGTAATAATCGGAGCATTTTCCTTGATTCCGGCCGGAAGGAAAAGTTTGCCGGTGCGCTGCTTACCGCCTATCTTGTACTGTATGTCAACGTATTTTCCCGTCTGCGCCAACATTATATTCAGCGGCACCATTACGGCCATTGCCAACAAAGCAATCAGTTTGTTCATTTGCATTTCAGTTTTAAGTATTTATATTTTGCGTGTAAAATCGCGGCGATGCACGAAAGCACGCATTTTCCAAAGCAATGCCGAAAGCGGGCGTACCGTTTCGTACCACAGAAGTGAGAACACGAATACACGTTCGCCCAATGTGCGTGAAACGCGCCGCATCAGCATTATATCGGTTACGGTAACCGCAAGCGCAACCGCAATGGTTGCAGCCGCACAGAGAGGTCTGGCCGTCACGAAAAAGGCAATTGCGGTCAGCGCCCAGCCGGCGAGCCAGAAAAAATGGCCGACTCCGGCAATACCGAGCGCCGCCACTCCGGCATTTGCCCTTCGCGGCAAATACGCCAGCGATGCCGTGAGCTGCAGCTTTGCACGCCGCCATGCACGCCGCAGGTTTACGGCATATTCGCGCACCACGGCTGTGGGGGCAGTGCACACCGCCGTATTCCCTTGCTGCGAAAGCGCATATACCAACAAGTCGTCTGTGCCAAACAGTTTGTCGAGCGAATCGGCATAACCTCCCTTTTCAAGAAAAGCCGAGCGACGGAAAGCGAGATTGGCTCCATCGCCGCCAGCGGCATGCCTTCGGGCCGAAAGCATGCACGCCATGCTCCACTGCATACGCCCGTAAACTGCGCGCCGGGCCGCAGCCGTACCGTCGTCGGCATAATTGGCATAACCGAGCACCACATCTGTTCCCGGAGCGAAATGCGCTGCCAAACTTTTCAGCCAAAGGTCGGTAAGCGGAGCACAAGTGGGGCGCGTAAGCACTATCCATGGATTGCGGGCCGCCTTGACTCCAAGCGTCACCGCCAGCTTCTCATGGCTCACATACCTGGCCGTACGCGGTACGAAGGTGTGCCGCAAGGAAGGATAGCGGTGCATCATGCGCTTTATCACGTCGGGGGTGGTGTCGTCGGAACAGTCGTCCACAACCACCACTTCGAAGTCAACGCCGCGCTGGTTCATTATCGCCGGAAGCGTGCGTTCCAGCATTTCACCTTCGTCGCGGCACACAATAACTACGGTAATGGTCTCGGCGGCGGCAGTCGCGATGTCGCAACTGCGGCGCTTTGCTGCCGCTGCGTACAGCCTTACGCGAAATGCAAAGAATGCAACAAGCCCGATCAGGGCCATCGTTGCCACCACTGTCATTGTGGCATTGAAATGAGTCTGTATGAATACGATTGCCTGCATCGACTGTTATCTATTATAAGTTCTTCCCCGGAACACGGCCATCGTCATGGCTGCGGCAATTCCGGCATTGAGGCTTTCCACCGTGGGAGCATGCTGCGGCCACGGCGGGATGAAAAGCCTCCGCGTCACGGTGCGCTCCACCTGCGGCGAAATGCCGCTCCCTTCGTTGCCTATCACTATCACTCCGCGCTGCTCCAACTGCGCCGTATAGATGTTCTCGCCGTCGAGGAAAGTTCCCCATACCGGAGCCGCACACGCGGCAAGCGCCTGCGGAAGCGCCACATAGGAAACCCTAACCCTGGAGGCCGAGCCCATCGTGGCCTGCAGCACCTTGGGCGAGAACACATCGGCCGTGCCGGGCGAGCAAAACACATGGCGAATGCCCATCCAGTCAGCCGTGCGTATTATGGTTCCGAGGTTGCCGGGGTTCTGTATATCATCGAGGGCCAGGCACAGTTCCCGTGCGCTTACCAAGGCAATATTGCAGGAATCATCCGGCTGCGGTTTTTCAAAAACTGCAAGCACGCGGTGAGGCGTTGTCAGCAGCGAAGTGCGTTCCAGAACCTTTTCTCCCACATACTCCACATTTACACCCCGAGGCAGCAGCAGCGAAGCCGACTCATCGTCGGCAATCACACGGCGAACGCGGAATGTACCCAACAACTCGCCTACAAGTTTCGGACCCTCGGCAACGAAAAGCCCCGCAGCGTCACGGTATTTCTTTATCGCGAGCGAACGGATAAACTTAATGTCGTTTTTGCTGAGCATTTGCGTTACAGATTTAGATGGCACAAAGTTACGAAATTGAACCCACACGGCAAAATATCATGCTACATACCCTGAAGGCTGAACAGCAAAAGCAACACTGCCACGAGGCCCGCGCGGAGCATGAAGAGTTACGAACTCTCATCTACGAAGCCTTGCGTAACTTGAATTTCTCATTTGGTATCACATTGCCTTGGCAAGCATGATTGTATTCCACAATCCCAAATCATTAGTGTCCACTAAAAATGAACGAGTTTAAAAATTAAATAAATTAGATTCACTTGAGCCACTTCGGTCTTTGTCATTTTTGAATGTAGTTTTGTCGAAGAGATCTTTCAGATGCGTGGTGTTTGTGAGCGACATGCTAAGGATTTGCAGCACTTCATAGGTACTTCTTTCCATTCGCATGTCATGCTGCACGATGACAACCAAGCAGTAGGCGCAGATG